>NZ_PNDJ01000038.1:0-38699 GCF_005887255.1 Pseudoalteromonas sp. S1609
ATATGGCGCCAACTTCAATTCAAAACCAGCTAGGTCGTAGCAACAACGATTTATCAACAGCGCTTGAGCGTTTAGGGTCTGGTTTTAAAATTAACTCTGCAAAAGATGACGCAGCGGGTCTGCAAATCGCATCACGCTTAAACGCACAAGTACGTGGCCAAGAAGCAGCGCTTTATAACTCAAATAATGCAATGTCGATGATGCAAACAGCGGAAGGCGCGTTTGATGAAATGACTAACATTGCCTACCGCATGAAAGAGCTAGCAACACAAGCTGCCAATGGTACAAATGGTGCGGATGAATTTACAGCTATGAATTCGGAATATGTAGCACTAGGTGATGAGCTTGCGAGTATTATGCAAAACACCAGCTTTGGTGGGACTGCTTTATTCGCAATCGCTGCTACTGCAAATGATGGTACAGCAGCCGATAAACGTGTTACCGCAGAGGTTATTGCCGCTGATACAGGGAAATTTGAAGCCGCAGCAGGCGTAACTTTTCAAGTGGGCTCGTCAACTGCTGAAACGTTAAGTGTCGGTATTGCAACAGAAATTGCAAGTTTACATGCATCTGTTGGTACTGCTGCTGCAGATCAGACGGCTCTAGGTGTACTTGATACTCAGGCAAATGCCCTGTTAGCTATGGCTGAAGTGGATACACTTGTTGAAAATATCGGCACAGCACGTTCAGCACTAGGTGCGTCAATGAATCGTCTTGACCATACTATGAATAACGTAACCAACATGAAAGAAAATACTCAAGCGGCAGCGTCTACACTGATGGATGCTGATTTTGCGGCAGAAACGTCTAACATGACTAAGCAACAGTTACTTATGAACTCAGGTATTTCTGTATTGAGTACTGCTAACAGCACAACACAAATGATTGGTTCACTACTTCGTTAATAGTGATAGATCAATTAAGTATGCATAGCTACATCTAAGATGTAGCTATTATTGTTTATAGTCATAAGTAAAAATGTTTAACCTAGATTTTTTTGCTTATAACTAAAATGCCTGGAGAATAAAATGAGTGCTGCATTAGGGATTAATCCTGGTCAACTAGCTAGTCAATATACGCAAATTGAGCGAGCTTCAAAAGATCAGCTTTTAAATACTAAAAATGCTGATTTCACTAACAAAATAAAAGCGTTAGATGGGCTAAAAAGCAGTATAACTAGCTTTCACAGTGATTTAAAAGCGAGTTTAAAATCAGAAACGAGTTTGTTTACTAACAGTACTGCCGTTAGTGATGAAACAACATTGAATGTAGTCGCAAATGGTGATGCTGCTAGCGGAAATTATGATATTTTTGTTGAGCAGCTAGCACAAGCGCATCAAGTTGCACTCAGTTTCGATCCTACAAAAGCATTGAGCACTGATGGCGAATTAAATATTGATTTAGCTGGAGAGTCCTTTTCGGTTGATTTATCTACTTTAGACGCAGATGCTAAACTCAGTGATTTAGCCAATGCCATTAATAGCCATGCAGATAATAGTGGTGTAAAAGCAACATTAATGCGCTCTGGTAGTGAAACATTTTTAGTCATGACGAGTGAAGATTCAGGTGTTGCAAATCAGATATCGTTAAATTATATGCCTGGCTTAGATGCTAATGGTACAGATATAACAAATGCTATAGCTAACCAAACAGAGCTAACTAATGGCCAAGACTCAATTATTAAGCTTGGTGCAAGTTCAGCTTTAACGATTACCTCTACAACGAACACGCTTGAGGATGTTATTGATGGAGTAACATTAACATTGACAAAGGCGCAAAATATTGGGGATACACCGATTCGTGTTGGGGTTGCACAAGATCAGGAAGCAAGTAAGTCTAATATTCAGGGTTTTGTAGATAAGTTTAATAGTTTAGTCAATGGCATTACTTCTAACGATAATTTAAAGCGCGATAGCTTAGCAAGTGGGCTTGCTCGCTCAATGCGAAACGACTTTCAAGGCACCTTTGAGGGAAAGACGCTCTATTCTGTTGGAATTGAGTTTGATCGTAACGGTAGCTTAAAAATTAATAGCGAACGTTTAGAAGCAGCAATGACCAATGATCCTGAAAAATTAACTAGAATGTTAACAGGTGAAGATGGGTTAATGGCTAAATTAGAAGAACGAGTAGAGCCATACACAAAAAGCTATGGCTTAATGAGCGATAAAAAAGATACATTACAATCAAGCTTGGATATTATTGTTAGGCAGCAAAAAAACCATGAAGTGTCTATGGAGCAAGTGTATCAACGTTACTTGTCGCAGTTTACACAAATGCAACAGACTATTGCGCAATTAGAATCTACAATGGGTCAATTTGGGAGCTAAACATAGATGTTAGATTTAAATGATGGCTTTTCAGCCTATAAAAGTACATCAGTAGATGCAAAAGCGGCCAGTGCCGATATTCATAAATTAGTTTTGATGTTATTTGATGGTTTTTCAGATGAGCTTGAAAAAGTCACTGGCCACATAAAACAAAAAAGATACGATAAAAAAGCAGAAAGTATTGAAAAGCTGATGCGTATTTTAGGCGGGCTTGAGGCCTCATTGGATCTTGAAAAGGGCGGTGAGGTAGCGCAAAACATGCAAAACCTTTATCAGCATTGTGGGCAAGCATTATTACAAGCCAGTATGAAGAATGACTTGAGCTATATTGACTCCACCCGTGTAGTGATGACCAACTTGCAAGAAGGGTGGCAAGGCTTAGGCACACAGTAAACGTTTAAAAGCCAGCTACCCATAGCTGGCTTTTTTATTTTAAATTCAGCTGCTTTTTAAACTTCCTCTATTACCTAAGTGACCATCCTACTGCTAATTCATGACAGATCACTTCCTTCCTAGGGGGAAGTTCCGCTTCCGCTTTTCACTGCTTTTATTTAATTTAACTTTAAAAAACAAGGGTTTAATTTTGGCTTGTTTTTTGCTAAATGAAATGTGAACTTATAATGAATTTAGTATTGCCAATGGAACACTCTCAAAAATACGCAGCGCAAAAAATGGAACAATTACTTAGTGCTATGGAAAATGCTATCCATGAGAGTAATTGGTATCAAGTTAAAGCAGCCGATAAGCAGTTACTTGCACTTTACACACAGTTACAAAGCATGCCTTGGTTTAGTTCAATGGTAGCTGAACAAAATAACTTAAAAGCACGTTATGTTGACTTAATTGACCTTGTGGGCCAAAAGCAAGCGGCCATTAAAGTACAAATGCAGCGCCATCAAGAGGATAAAGAGGGCTTAATGGCTTATAAAAAAGTACAACAAGGACTGTCGCTATGAGTATTCAAACAAATACAATGGTGTCAAAGACTGACTTTGGCAGTGTTGCTAATAAGCAAAGCATATTAAAAAGCAGCTCACCAGCAGATGCGCAAGAACAACAGAACGAGCTTGTGCCATTTTCGCTTTCTTCAAAGCAGCAGCAAGCAAAACAGCAAGATTTGCATGTTGAGCAACCTCGCGAGAGCTCAGAGCAGCTAGCGCAAGAAGAAGTCACTGAAGAAATAATAAATCCATACTTTTTTAGCACCGCTAATTATAACCTCGATAACAATAAAAAAAACGCGCCTGTTATGACTATACTTAACCAAAATAATAACCTTGTAGTTGATAGCGACACTGTAGTAGTGGAAACACTACCAGTACAGCTTGTTATTGATGAGCAGTTAAAGAGTAAGACTTTAGAGACTCAGCACGAAGTCAGCATTGTAGCTCAAGAGCCCGCTAAAACTGCGCTCGCACAAAATACGACTGTGCATAGTGATGCTTTAACTGTGCCTGCTGCAGCTATAAACGTAGCGCCAGCGGATACACTCGTTAATAAAGAATTAAACACACTCGATTTAGCCAAAACACCACAAACATTGTATTCACAAGCGCTTTTGAACCGATTAAATCAACCATCAGTAATGTCGAACACTTATGGACAAGCGCAGTCAAGTAGCTTAACCAGTGAGCAAATATCCACACAACCGAGTATTGGGCTCAGTAAACTCGAGCTTGCTGCGCTGTCACAAAATCCGCAATCGAAAATATTTAATGCTGAAAGCCGTGAAGGTAGCAGTCAAAAATCAGCATTAGTGAGTGCTTTCTCATCTGCCGCCACCGCACCAGAAACCTTTGAGTGGCAAAAAGAGAAATTAAAAGAGGCACCCAGTGAATGGGGGCAGCGCTTATTACATGTACTTGGCGATAAGGTAAAATTGCAAATAGGGCAGCAGCTACAGCGGGCGCAAATTAGATTAGACCCTCCTAACCTCGGTAGTATTGAAATATCTATCAATATCGAAGGGGATAAAACTTCAGTCAGTTTAATTACGAGTAATACGCAGGTAAGAGATGCCATCGCGCAAACTTTAGAGCAGTTACGCCAGTCTTTGTCGCAAAATTCAAATACCACAGTTGATGTTAATTTGAGTGATAAACAGCAGCAATCTCATCACCAAAATGACAATGACGACATTGCAAGTAATCACACTGAGATGCCTTCAATGGATGATGACAGCAACACTCGCGCATCTAAGCTGCAATCAGACTCGTTAGATTTATTAGTATAACTACCTTGGATTAAGAGAGATAAAAGTGAAAAAAATAATAATAGCCCTAACTGTAATTGTACTTATTGCGTCTGCATTTTTTGCGGGACAGTTTTTTAACGGCAGTGACTCATCAGAAGAAGGCCCGCAAGCCGATATAACAAAGGTTGAATATCATCAAATGGAGCGCTTCATTATAAGCGTATCAGAAGGGTCAGTTGCGCGTTATTTAGTGCTCGACTTAGTACTTGTAACTTCGCCGTCTATTTTCAATACAGGGACAGAAGCGATGGAGCCGCTAGTGAGAAATGTACTCGTAAAACAGTTTGCTAATATGAGCCACAGCCAAGTAAAAGAAGCTTTTAAAGATATCGATGCAATTCAAAAAGATTTACTCGAGCAGTTTAATGTGGTTTTAGCAAATGCGGTTTCAGTTCGATTAGATAACGTACTCGTTACGAACGTCTTCATTCAATAGGTCATCGCTATGATGCTGCAAGAAGAGTGGGGTGAGTTAATAACAGAACCACCAGTCACCTTTACACCACAAAAAGAGACGCAACTATTATCGCAGTACGCTTACTTGGTTAATCGGGCGGCTGCACACATGCGCACTCAAGTGGGCATTATTGTCGATAGTGATGATATTTACCAAATAGGCATTATTGCGCTGCTTTCGTCTATTCGTCGCTATGGCCGGGATTTAGATGAGAAATTTGCTGCATTTGCGTTTAAGCGTATTCGTGGTGCTATGTTAGATGAATTTAGGCGTGTCGATTGGCGCCCTCGCCAGTTGCGGCAGCAGTCTCATCAGCTTCGTGATATGAGCCGTTCACTGCAAAAAAAGCTTGGTCGTGATGCAACAGACACTGAGATGTGTGAGGCGTTAGGGATTAGCCATAAAGAGCTTATTCAGCTGCATTACAGTGAGCAAGCTGAGGCATTTGATAGCCTTGAAGCGCTATTGGAGGCTAATCCTAACTTAGCGCTTACCTGTGCACATGCACACGAAAAAGAAGAGACAGCAGCCACCCTCAAAATGGCGATGAGCAAACTAAATACCCGAGAAAAGCTGCTCTTGCAATTATATTACATGCACGAAATGAATATGAAAGAGATTGCATTAACGCTCGATTTAACCGAGGCACGTGTTTGCCAACTTCATAAACAAGCACTTGAAGCGCTGACACAAACGCTTCAAAAAATCTAATACCTAAGGAATAAAGAATGCAAAGAGTTATAGGTTTAATAGTAGTACTTGCAACAGTATTAGGTGGTTTTGCGTTTGCGGGCGGCAACATCGCCACTATGTGGCAGCCATACGAGTTTTTAATTATTTTTGGCGCAGGCTTAGGGGCGCTAATTGTGGGTAATTCAAAATATGTACTGACAGAAATGTTATCGCAATTAAAGTATCAGTTTATTAGTGGTAAAGGAACCGATACGTCTGAGCTTTACCATGACTTGTTACTGGTTATTTACTCTTTATTAGATCTAGCCAGAGTGAAAGGTATAAAGGGGTTGGATGAGCATGTTGAAAACCCAGAAACTAGCTCTATTTTTCTTGCCTACCCTAAAGTGTATGAGTTCCCTCAGCTAGTAACTTTTATTTGCGATAACTTACGTTTGTTTAGTATGGGAAAAATTAACTCGCATGATTTTGATGCCATGTTAGAGCAAGAGATTTACACCATTGAAGAGCAGCGCCTTAAGCCTTCTCATTCATTGGCTAATATTGCTGAAGCTATGCCTGGTTTTGGTATTTTAGCAGCGGTTGGCGGCATTATTATTACTATGCAGCACCTTGATGGACCTTTGAGTGAAATTGGCTACCATGTAGCCGCGGCGTTGGTGGGTACTTTTATTGGTATTTTTGCTTGTTACTGTTTAATTGCACCGCTTGCCTCAGCGATGGAGCAGTATGTGAAAAAACAAGTAGCGATGTTTGAGTGTGTGCGTGCCATGTTAGTGGCGCATGCTAAAGGGCATGTGCCTATTGTGGCGACTGATTCAGGCCGAAAATTAATTAATGAAGAAATTAAACCGACCTTCACCACCATGGAAGAGTGGATCAATAATAAGGCGGCTTAATAATGGAAAACAAAAATCAAGAAATCGTCATCAAACGCTCTCGTAGAAGAGCAACCGAAAAGCCTCATGGTGGTGCTTGGAAGGTTGCCTTTGCCGATTTTACTTTGGCGATGATGGCGTTTTTTATGGTGATGTGGATTATGGCGATCACCAATGAATCAGAGCGTGAAGAAATAGCACACTACATGCGAACTCACTCAATTTTTGATGGTGGCCCCGCTATTTTTGACCCTCAAAATAGCCCATTCCCCGTTGATTTAGGGGGTTCTCCTTCAGTAATTAAACACCTAGAGTCGGGAATTACGCCTCCAGACTCTCCAAAACCTGGAATGAGTGAAGTATTACAAGTGCCCGATGGCACCGTTGAGCCTAAAGCTGGGCAAGGCGAGAAGTTAAATTCAGCAATTGATAGCCAATTTGAAGCTTCATCTGAGCTGAGCTTATTACTGGAAAGTATTGAGGAACTCAGTAAAGAAGAGTTACTAAAAAATAACTTACTAGTTGAAGAAGTGCCCCTGGGGCTAAGAGTGATCATTAGAGACGACAAGCACCACCAAATGTTTGAACGCTCAAAGTCGCAAATGACCCCATTTTTTGAAGATCTATTTCTATACCTTGGCGGCTTAGTTAAAGACATTAACAACAAAATTATTATTTCTGGGCACAGCGATGCCAGCTTATTTGTTGATGGCAGCTCTCGTAATTGGGACATTTCTGGCGATAGAGCGCAGCAAGCAAGAAAAGTAATGACTATGGGCGGAATGCCATCAAGTCAGGTGCTTCAAGTAAATGCGTTTTCATCAAATCGGCCAATTAATAAAGAAAATAAGAAAGCCAGCGAAAACAGACGTGTTGAACTGCTGATCTTAACTAAAGATGCGCAGGATAAATTTAACCAATTATTTGATGATAGCAACATTAACAATCCGATAAAAAAAGCGGCTGGTGCGGCAACGGCTAACAAACCCGTGCTACGTCTTGAAGAGAATTATGAGTAACCAACCAGACACTAAACGAAGTTACAAAAGATGGAACTTAAACCTCAAAGATAATTACGAGCCTGAGTCAGTTCAGCTTGGCGGAGTAGGCGTGCAGTTATTACGCCGTTGTTTTATTGATATTTCACTATGCCATGGTGTGGCAAAAGATATTAGCGTGGGCGGTGTGGGTTTATTAGTGCCTGCTGAAAAGACGATCCCCAATAAAATTATTGTGGTGTTTGATAAAACTAATCGATTGGCAGGCAAGGTGATGTATCGTCGTGCAGTGAGTGAAAAATTAATGTTTTTAGGGGTTGAGTGGATAAGCAAAAATGAGCGCTTACGCAGCGATATTGTTAATCGTTTACAGTTACAAGCCCAATTGAAAAAAGCCAAAAAGACGAGCATAAGCTGAATATAAATGAATCAGGAAAAACAGTGGTATGAGTAAAACGTTAAACGCTAAAACAAAGCTAATTAAAGCGAAAAATTCTGAGCATATTACTCCATTTGCACTCACGCTTGAGCAAAGAGCATATGAACAAGCACAACAAAAAGCAGCGCACATAAACGTTAATATTCGTAAAACTTTGGAGTTAGAGCTAGCCCAATTGTTTAACGACAGCCGTTTTGATGTCGAAATTTCGCCTTGTTCGCATTCGGTTATTAACAGTTGGTTTAAAGAATCCCCAAGGATATTTCTTGCCTGTCCTTTATTTGCGCCTACTCAAGGTGAGGCCTATTTAGCGCTTGATTATCAAAGTGCATATAAAACAGCGGATTTATGCTTAGGTGGGCAATTTAATAATGTTAACAGCACAGAGCAAGTCTCTGACGAGGTGAATAACGAATTAAGCTCAACAGAAAGCCGTATTTGTGGTCGTTTACTACAGCGCCAAGTGCAGGGCATTCAAGGCTTATTATTTAGAGAACGCTCAGCGTTATTAGGTGAGATACAAAAATCTCATACCTTACCTGAAGCATTACAATACTTAGCCTTTAAAGTGCGGTTTATATTAGAAAACCAAGTAATAAGTTGGTTTTTATGGCTGCCAATTAGCTTTTTTTGCGCAGCTGATAGCGAGCAAGATTCTGCAAATAGTAACACACTCAATACTGATATGTGGGCACAGTTTGCGGTGCAAGGTCAGATTGAAATGGCAAAGAAAAAAGTCACTTTAAAGCAATTAAAAGCTTGTGTGGCCGGCGGTGTATTACCCATTGAACTTAACGAAGCAGCGCTATTTAACCTAGGCCATAAACAAATATTTAAAGGCCAAGTCGTTGAGCAAGAGACTGGCTTAGCATTTCAAATTACACAATTATCAAATAATACAACGAGTAACTAAATTATGAACGAGAACCTTGATAGCGCCTTAGCGGGCTTAGAGCTTGATGCTTTTGATGGATTTGATGACAAATCTGCTGATAAAACTAATGAAGGGAATATGTCATTTTTTCAAGATGTTCCTTTACTCGTCACTCTTGAAGTAGCAAGTACTGAAATTACCTTAGGCGAGCTTAGTCAAGCCAAAGAAGGCGATGTGCTTAAGCTAGACAAAGTAGCTGGTGAAGCGCTTGATGTAAAAGTGAATGGGGTATTTTTTGCTAAAGCAGAAGTGGTAATGGTTGAAGGGCAGTATGGTTTGAAATTTGCTCAAACAGATACCGCAAAGGATCAGTAAACAAATGAATAAACGCGTAATTTTTAAAGTTAGCCTACTGTTAATCATGTTGTTTTTACCAAGCTGGCTAAATGCAGAAGAACTTACGCTGTTTTCTCTAAAAGATACGGCCGACGGACAAGACTACAGCGTTAAACTGCAAATACTCTTATTAATGACGGTATTGAGTTTATTGCCTGCGCTACTGATGGTTTTAACGTCGTTTACCAGAATCATCATTGTATTGGCGATTTTGCGCCAAGCTATGGGGTTACAACAAAGCCCGCCGAATAAAATTTTAATTGGCATCTCACTGATGCTCACTATGTTGATTATGCGACCAGTTTGGCAAGACATTTATCAAAACGCGTATACGCCTTTTCAGCAGCAAACCATAGGATTAGAGGAAGCTTTACTCACCGCAGAAAAGCCTTTGCGTGCTTTTATGCTCAGACAAACTCGCGAAAGTGAATTACGCCAAGTGTTATTAATAGCCAATGAGCCAACCACTCTCACCGCGCAAGAGATTCCGTTTGAAGTGTTAATGCCTGCGTTTGTATTAAGTGAGCTCACAACGGCCTTTCAAATTGGCTTTATGTTATTTATTCCTTTTTTAATCATTGATTTAGTTGTTAGTAGTGTGCTGATGTCTATGGGTATGATGATGCTATCACCGCTGATCATTAGCTTACCGTTTAAGCTCATGGTATTTGTACTTGCCGATGGCTGGTCAATGATAGCAGGTACGCTGGCAGCAACATTTGGAATGTCACCATGACCCCAGAAATGTCGGTAGAGCTTATTTCAAGCGCAGTTTACACCATCATAAAACTGATTTTAGTCTTAATTGTGCCGGGTTTAATACTTGGTATTGTGGTGGCTATTATTCAAGGTGCGACCTCTATTCAAGAGCAAACCCTAACGTTCTTACCGCGTATGTTATTAACCTTATTAATGGTGGTATTTGCGGGACATTGGATGCTACAAATTATGATTGATTGGTTTGATAAGCTCAAATTTATGTTACCTGGGGTATTTGGTTGAGCTCATTACTCTCTTTAACGTCTACTGATTTAGTCAGCTGGATGGGCACGCTTTGGTGGCCATTTGTACGCTTTTCTGCACTTTTATGGTCTATGCCGGTATTTGACAATCCGGCGGTAACGCCACGCTCTCGTATTTTAGTGTCTATGATGTTGGCTTTTTTAGTTGCTCCGCAGTTACCACTTGCACCTGCTATTGACTTGTTTTCTTTAGATGCCGCCATCTTAACCTTCGAACAAATTATTTTTGGGGTAATGATGGGGTTATCGCTGCGTATTTTGTTTGAAGTAATGGCAATGATAGGGCTGATCTTATCCATGCAGATGGGCTTATCAATGGCGCTAGTTATGGACCCCGGCAGTGGTAACCAAGTGGCATTATTGGGACAGTTATTTTGGATTATGTGTGCATTACTTTTTTTTGCCGCAGATGGTCACTTAATAACTTTGCAGGTTATGGTAGAGAGCTTTCATAGCTTCCCGATTGGTCGCAGTATTTATGAGTTTGATATTCAGGCGATTATTATGTTGTTTGCGTGGATGTTTTCCTCTTCTTTATTGCTGTCACTACCAGGGATAGTCGCCATGTTATTGGTTAACTTAACCTTTGGTGTAGCAAGTAGGGCGGCGCCGTCATTAAATATTTTTGTATTGGGTTTCCCTATGTCGCTATTGATGGGGTTTTTCTGCGTATTTATGACCTTAGAGTACACAGGAAGTGCGTTTTCAAGGCTAACGTATCATGTGCTAACAACCTTTGCACAGGCGATGAGGTAGCGGTATGTCTGAAAATAGCTCGCAAGAAAAAACAGAACAACCCACAGAGAAACGGCTAAAAAAAGCCAAAGAAGACGGCCAAGTCGCGCGCTCAAAAGAGCTCAATACCGCTATTTTATTAATGGTTAGTATTGCTGGGTTATTGTGGTTTGCCAATTTATTTTACAGCTTATTTGTAAACTTAATGAACAGTACTATGGTGCTGGATCACTCTATTATTAATAATAAAAAAATGATGCCCATCGCATTGGGTGACGCCATTATGAATATGCTATCGACTCTCACGCCGTTTTTATTATTAAGCTTTTGCGCAATGTGGATCACTGGGTGTTTACCTGGTGGGTTTGTGTTTTCAAAAAAACTCGTGGCGCTAAAAATGAGCAAGCTCAACCCACTAACCGGGTTAGGCAAAATGTTTGGTAAACAGTCGTTAGTAGAGCTACTTAAATCAATACTAAAAATAACCTTACTGGCGATTTGCTTATATACCTTTTTAACTAAGCTGTGGATGCAGCTGATGGTATTACAAAACTTAGATATAAAAGTGGCGATAGGCCAAGGCATTGAGTTGTTATTTTTATCGTTAATGATCACGGTAACTTTACTACTTTTTATTGCAGTTATTGATGTGCCTTTTCAGCAAAAACAGATTGCTGATAAAATAAAAATGACCCACCAAGAAGTAAAAGAAGAGCGTAAATCTTCAGATGGTAGCCCTGAGATAAAAAATAAAATTCGGCAAATACAATATCAGCAATCGAATAGAAAAATTGAAGAGCGTGTTCCCACTGCTGATGTGATTGTCACTAATCCTACTCATTATGCTGTGGCAATAAAGTACAGTGAAGAAGCGGCTAAAGCCCCTTATGTTGTCGCTAAAGGCGTAGATGAAATGGCGCTGAGAATACGCGAAGTCGCCCGCATGAATAACAAAGAAATTATAGAGATCCCCGCATTAGCACGGGCTATTTACTTTTCGACTCGGGTCGACCAAGAAGTGCCCAACGGCTTATACAGTGCGGTTGCCTATGTACTGACCTATGTATTGCAATTAAAAGCATACAAGCAAGGGCGAGGACAAGCACCCGCCGCATTGCCTGAATTAACAATCCCTAAAAACTTACAGAAACCTTAGATGTTGGAGTTATAATTTGAACTGGCGCAGTTTTACTCAACCTTATACCGCTATTCCTATTTTGCTGTTAGCTGTTTTGTCGATGGTTATTTTGCCATTACCAGGATGGTTATTAGATGCATTATTTACCTTCAACATTGTATTGTCGGTGATTGTATTGTTGGTCGCTGTGTCTACTAAAAAGCCACTCGATTTTTCTGTATTTCCGACTATTTTGTTAGTCGCTACCTTGATGCGTTTAACCCTAAATATTGCCTCAACACGTGTGGTGTTACTGCATGGCCATGAAGGCTCAGATGTGGCAGGTCGCGTTATTCAGGCGTTTGGTGAAGTGGTTATAGGCGGTAACTACGTCGTTGGTATTGTGGTGTTTGTTATTTTAATGGTGATTAACTTTGTGGTTATTACTAAAGGCGGTGAGCGTATTTCTGAGGTG
Source organism: Pseudoalteromonas sp. S1609 (assembly GCF_005887255.1). Lineage (GTDB taxonomy): Bacteria > Pseudomonadota > Gammaproteobacteria > Enterobacterales > Alteromonadaceae > Pseudoalteromonas. Next base: position 12,666 of record NZ_PNDJ01000038.1, read on the forward strand.
GCTGCGCGATTTACTTTAGACGCTATGCCCGGTAAACAAATGGCAATTGATGCGGATTTAAATGCCGGATTAATTGGCCCTGAGCAAGCAAAAGAGCGACGCAGTACTATAGCCCAAGAAGCCGATTTTTATGGCTCTATGGATGGCGCCTCTAAGTTTGTGCGCGGTGATGCCATTGCAGGTTTAATTATATTAGTGATCAACCTGTTGGGCGGTGTATCAATAGGTGCTTTCCAACATGGTTTAAGTTTAGCCGAAGCGTTCCAACGTTTTGCGCTGTTAACTATAGGTGATGGCTTAGTTGCGCAAATTCCTTCGTTATTACTCGCGGTTGCTGCGGCAATTATTGTTACGCGTATGAACGATGAAGGCGATGTAAGTGAAGCAGTAGGTAAGCAGTTACTTGCCTCTCCGCGTGTTATTTTTACTGCTGCATTAATTATGGTTACGCTTGGTATTGTGCCAGGTATGCCCACTGTCGCCTTTTTAGGGTTTGCCGCGCCATTATTTTATGTTGCTTGGCGATTACAACGCTCTCTCCCCGATAACTCTTTAATTGAAGCCGAACAAATGACCAACACCATTTTAAGTGAGCAACAGGCTAACTTAGAATGGGGAGATATTTCTCATGTTGATAAGTTGTCGGTTGAGCTTGGCTTTCGTTTGGTTTATTTGGCCGATAAAGACAAAGGGGAAGAGCTGGTAAAAACCTTAAGAGGTGTGCGTAAAAATCTTTCTGAGCAACTTGGATTTTTATTACCGGAGATCAGAATAAAAGATAACCTAAAATTAAATCCACAAGAATACAAAGTAAACTTAGCCGGTGTGCCTGTTGCAAGTGCTAATGTAAACGCCAAAGAGTTACTCGCGTTAAATACCGGTGATGTATACGGCAGCTTAGATGGTGAATTAACCACTGATCCTGCTTATGGGCTTGAGGCCGTTTGGATAAAAGATGACAGCAAAACCCAAGCATTAAATATGGGTTACTCTGTGGTTGATTTAGGCACCATTATTGCTACTCATACCGGCAAAGTGATCAAAGAACATTTAGATGAGTTATTTAGTTATGAAGACGTACAAAAGCTAAATGAACGGCTAAAAGAAATCTCACCTAGCTTAGCCGAAACCTTCGAAAAAGCATTACCGACTAATTTACAGCTAAAAGTGATTCGTTTACTACTAAAAGAACACATAAGTATTAAAGACATAGTCACTATTGCCGGCACATTAATAGACAGCGTAGAGGTAACTAAAGATCCGATTTTGCTGGTTTCAGACGTACGCTGTGCACTGCAAAAAGTATTGGTAAAACAGGTGATGGGTAACCGTGATGAACTCAGTGCTTACAGCTTAGATGAAAAGCTAGAAAGCACTTTACAAAGCTCACTTGATCAAGCCATGCAGGCGGGCAAAGTAGTACTAGATAGTTTTGCGGTAGATCCTAATTTACTGGGGCAATTTCAACGCACCATGCCGATGATAGTCGAAGACATGAAATCAAGAGGTGTAACACCAACATTAATTGTGGTTCCACAGCTAAGACCGCTGCTGGCACGTTATGCTAAAACTTTTACTAAAGGCAGCTTAGTTGTTCTTTCTTATAATGAAATTCCAGATACTATCCGCGTAGATATACTCGGTTCGTTAGGATAAATAGTTGTAAATGTAGTGTAAAATGAATTGACTATGAATTTTATAGAGTAATGTTTGCATTTAGTGATATTTAACTATAGTCTACTGTTTTTATTGTACATAATTACTAGTTTTTATGTTGGTTTAAAATAATGCATAAGTAAATTAAACGGCAAACTATGCGAAAGCATAGGACGCAAAGCTCCCAGTCTAAGGCAATCGCTACGATCGTGGGGTTACATTAACTTAGTGATATTCATTAATACTGTGTTTGTATTTGTTGTATTTCGCTATTGATTTAAAAAACTTAATTGTTCTATTTAACTTTATACGGAATATACATGAATAGATTAACTCAGCTTATTAAATTTGCATTGCCCTGTGCTGTGTTTATGTTGCCGCAGGGGCACGCATCAGAGCAAAATCTGGTGCAAAGCTACGAAAACTCCACCTGGTCAGTCAGTAGCAACCCGTTTGCTTGCTCTCTCAAGCAGCGCTTTGATAATTATGCGCTACTTGAAGTGAAATCAGTACCAGCACAACAGCAACAACTTGTATTTACTTGGCTTTTACAAGATAAACCGATAAAAAGTTTGCATGTTCTCTCTCGTAAAGCCGATTGGCAGCCAGCAAATACAGTTCTCACGCCATTAAACTTTATGTCTAAAGATATTAAAGACAATGAAATACAATTTTCTGCAGATATGACCCCATTACTTCGCGTTATTAAGCAGGGCGGTTGGTTAGACAGCATTATAAACTTTGGTGATGAACAACTTCGCCTTACCTTTACTAATACCCATAGCGATAAAATAGTTGCAGATTATCAGCAGTGTTTAGCTAGTTTATCTCCGCTTTCTTGGGAGCAAGCACGCGACCATCAATTACAGTTTGCTAGTGGGCAGCGCACAGTAACAACGGCTAAAGATCTTAAATTTTTAAAAGATTTAGTGCGTTACATCTCTTTAGACAGTCGCGTAAGTAAAGTGCTAGTTGATGGCCACACAGATAATACGGGCTCGCCGCTGTCAAATCGGTTGCTTTCAAAAGAAAGAGCAGATGACGTAGCTGCCAGACTCATTGAATTTGGCTTACCCAAAGACATGTTAGAAGTAAGAGCGCATGGTCAACGCTATCCCATTATAAAAAACTCGGAGCAGGGCGCATCGTCTAATCGCCGTGTTTTAGTTCGTCTTTTCCGACACTCAAGTTAATTGCACTGCAAAGGAAAAATATGAGTCAAAGATACCTTTTATGGATCAGTGAGCAGCAGCCAACGCCTGAGATTCAGCAAGTTGTATTTGCCGAAAATTTTAAGTTTCTGCATACAAACTCCATCAGCGATGCGGTTAGCCACTGCCTTATAAGTAAGCCAGAGCTTGTGTTTGTTGATGCAGATACTCAACAACTCGAACTGGTTGAATTAGTAAAATTACTGCGTAAAACATGCCCCACTTCGCAAATTGTGACGTTAGTCGATTCTTCACAAAGTGAAATTGCTTCAAAAACAATTAATAATGGTGGCGCTGTTGATTACTTATTAAAACCTTTCTTTGCTGAGCAGCTTAAAAAAACAATCAGAAACACTGATTCAATGAAGCATGGGTTTGAAGATTTAATCGCTGTTTCAACTAAGTCACAACAAGTACTGCGTTTAGCTAATCGAGCTGCCCAAACATCGGCAGGGGTGTTAATCACCGGCGAATCGGGAACAGGTAAAGAGAAGTTAGCGCACTTTATTCATAAATCCTCAGACCGTAAAGATAAGCCATTTATTGCAGTTAACTGTGCTGCAATCCCAGAAAATATGCTCGAAGCCATGTTATTTGGATTTAATAAGGGGGCATTCACCGGTGCGGTAAATGCTCAGCCGGGAAAATTTGAACTGGCCAATGGCGGTACTATTTTACTGGATGAAATTACTGAGCTGCCATTGGATTTACAAGCTAAATTACTGAGGGTATTGCAAGAGCGCGAAGTTGAAAGACTCGGTAGTCATCAAAAAATAAAATTAGATATACGCATTATTGCCGCCTCCAACCGCATATTGCGTGAACAAGTTGAGCAAGGCGCTTTTCGTGAAGACTTATTTTACCGTTTAGATGTATTACCGCTTAGTTGGCCTGCACTTCGGGATCGTGTTGATGACATCATTCCGTTGGCTCATCACTTTATCAAAAAATATGGCAACTCTGAGTTCCACATTAGTAAACAAGCAGAAGATGTGATGCTTTGTTACAACTGGCCGGGCAATGTACGGGAAATTGAAAACGTGATTCAACGTGCATTAGTGATGGCCAGAGGTGTTGAAATTCAGGTTGAAGATTTAAATTTACCGCAATGTTCACCTGCAGCGGCGGCTTTTTGTGCCACGCAGTTGAAGGAGAATAAAAAGCAGGCGGAGTTTGATTATATATACAGTTTATTGAGTCGGTTTAAAGGTCATCGTACTCAAACAGCACAGGCGCTTGGCGTAACTACCCGAGCATTAAGATATAAAATTGCCGCTATGCGTGAATGCGGTATTGATATTGATGCAATTGCATAATTTGAAGGAAAAAAAGAATGTCGCCAATTGAAAGTCAACAAATGATGCTGGGCAAAATGATGGACATGCAAAAAATTGCAGGTCCAGAGAGCATAGAGCCGGCTGCTATCAGTAATCAAAATGTAAATATTAGTGAAGACTTTAAGCATGTTATTCGCTCTATCAACGCCCAACAAAATATTGCCGGTGAAATGGTTAAAGCCGTTGATACTGGTGAAAGTGAAGATGTGGTAGGCGCAATGATCGCCAGTCAAAAAGCGGGGCTTAGTTTTTCTATGCTGATGGAAATGCGCAATAAAGTGCTCAATGGCATTGATGATGTCATGCGCATGTCACTGTAGAGGCTGATATGAAAGGAGAATTAGCAAAAGTACCTGAGCAAAATGAGAGCAACCTAAAAGAAAGAGTGGTTAATCTCTCCAACAAATTAAACTTCGGCAACTCAGGTGACAGAAGTGTCGCGACCATTGCTCTACTAGCGACATTAGTAGCGGCTACTATAGTCCTTATTTTATGGACCTCGGCTAAAAACTACGTACCGCTTTACGGTAATCAAGAAAGCTACGATAAAGCCAATATTTTAGAAATTTTAGATAAAGAACAAATCACGTTCCGCATCGATACCGATAGCGGTAATATTTTAGTGCCGCAAGAAAAATTGGCTGATGCGCGAATCACGCTGGCGGCGAGAGGAATAAAAGCCTCTATGCCTGAGGGTATTGAGAATATTAGCGACAAAGTGTCTATGGGCACCAGTCAATTTATCGAATCTATGCAATACCAGCATGCCTTAGAAGGTGAGTTGGCACGCACCATTATTAACATGCAAGGCATACGCAATGCGCGCGTGCACTTGGCAGTCCCTAAGCGCAGCTTATTTGTAGGGCGTACTGAGCAAAAAACCGCAGCGTCTGTGATGGTTGATTTAGCGCCAGGACACGAACTTAAACCAGAGCAAGTGGAAGCCATTATTGCACTGATTATTGGCAGTGTGCCTGGGCTTGATTCTCGTTCTGTGTCGGTGGTGGATCAGCGTGGTAAATTACTCAGCGGCGACTTATTTGATACCACTCCAGTAGGCAAAGAAACCGATAAAAAGCTCGCCTTTATTGAAAAAGTTGAGCGCAACATAGAGCAACGCGCCTCTATTATGTTGTTGCCAATTTTGGGTGAAGGTAATTTTAGAATTCAGGTTTCTAGTGATGTTGATTTTAGTGTGGTTGAAGAAACACGTGAAATGGTTGACCCACAAAATGTATTAACACAAGAGTTTATTAAATCTGATAGCACCCTAGATCAGCTGGCGGCTGGTATTCCGGGCTCTTTAGCTAATGAGCCACCTGTGCCTAACGAACAAGCTGAAGATGAAAACAACGAGCGAACTTCACAACGAAATGAGAGTAAACGACAGTTTGAAAATGGTCGCTCGGTAACTCATACCCAATTTGAAGTAGGCCGCATTAAAAACATGAGCTTATCGGTACTTATTAATGAGCAAGTAGCTGGAACAGCTGATGGCTGGAGCGAAGAAAAGCTCGCTTCATTAGGTGAAATGGTAAAAAAGGCTACGGGGTTTAACGACGCACGCGGCGATCAATTCAACATCACTAGCTTTGCCTTTGTAGAACAAAAAATACTAGCCCCAGGTGAAGGTCTTGAATGGTGGCAAATGCCCGAGCTTAAAGAGTATGCCCGTTATATTGTGGGTACTTTAATTAGTTTATTGCTGATTTTATTTGGTGTGCGCCCTTTAGTTAATCACTTAATAAAAGGTAAAAGTAACGAAGCAAACAACGCCATGGCAACCGCTGATAATGAGGTTAAATCAGCCTCTACAACAGAAAGACAAAGCAGTCCGCTTGATGACGCCATTAATGCTAAATCGCAAATAGAAAACTTAACCGCCAAAGAGGGCGCAAGCGAACATCAAACTATGTCATTACCACAAATAGGCAATGACTTTGAAGAACAAATAGCGCACATGCAGTTACTTGCTAACAAAGAAACCGAGCGTGTTACGTCGGTAATAAAATATTGGGTAGAACAAGGAGTTGAAATTGAATCAAGAAAAGCTTGATAAAGGCTCACAATTACCGGCGCTAGATCGCGCCGCTATTTTATTGCTAAGTATGGGCGAGGAAAATGCCGCCAGTGTCATTCGTAAATTAGGCCGCCGTGAAGTGCAGGCTATTTCTGAGCGTATGGCTAAAATTTCAAACGTTACTCAACAGGATGTTGCAGGCACCTTGAGTGAATTTTTTGATTGCTACCGCAATGAAAGTGGTGTCAATGGCGCGTCGCGTGTGTATTTAGAGCGAGCACTTGATAAAGCCGTCGGCCGTAAGCTTGCCAAAACTATGCTTGATGATATTTATGGTGGTGCAATGAATGACGATTTACGTCGTTTAGAGTGGATCCCGCCAGAGCTTATAGTACGTTTTTTAGATCAGGAACATGTGCAAATGCAAGCGCTGTTTTTGGCCTTTTTACCCCCAGAGCAAGCCTCAGCCATTATTGTACTGTTTCCAGAATCGAAGCATGATGATTTACTGTATCGAATTGCCAGTCTTCGTGAAGTGAGCGAACACGTTATTGATGATGTGCGCTTAACGCTTGAGTCGTGTATTGAGTTTGTTGGCCGCCAAGTAGGCGCACAAGTGAATGGTGTCGATAAAGCGGTAGAAATTATGAATCGTTACAACGGTAATAAGAGCCAAATTATCGAACTAATGAAAAAACATAACACTAACGTAGCTGATGAAATACAAGAGAAAATGTACGACTTTGATGGCTTAATCAAGCAAACAGACGAGACACTAACCTTGTTGCTTAATGACATTCCTGATGAGTTATGGACTATGTCGTTAAAGGGTGTAAACAGCGAGTTTTTAGCGCGTGTTTTAGGTGCACTGCCTAAACGTTTAGCGCAAGTGTACCAGCAGCAAATTGATGGTTTAAGCGCGCAACCACTGAGCAAAGTGATTGCCGCCAGAAAAGAAATTATGTCGATAGTTAGAGACATGAGCAAACAAGGTGATATTGAATATCGCTTATTTGAAGAAGAGACTGCAGGCTAACTATGAGTCAAGCATTTAGGTTTCCCACTTTAAATAAAAATGAGCAACATCAAACGCTGCAAGAACGTTTAGATGCTGCTCAGCGTGTTGGTTTACAGCAGGGCTATGAAGAAGGGCTCGCGCAAGGGGCTGCCAATAAGCAAAGCGAATTAGAGCAACAAATGGAGCAACAAATAGAGTTGCGTGTTTCTGAGCGTCTTGAAGCGCAAAAAACACAGCTTATTGAACGTTTTAACACTTTATTTGATAAAGCTAATAATGAGCTACTTAACTTTAATGATGAGTTTAAACAAGACCTTGCCTTAATGATAAGTACCTTGGCTGAGCACGTTATTGACTGCGAGCTAAAAGTACGCCCCGAAATACGCGCGCAGCTTATTGAAAAAGCCATTACCTTGCTTAGCAATCGCGATGTAGTAACAAAAGTTATGTTCTCAGGCTCTGATCGTCACTGCTTTAATGATGCACGTTTAGCTGAGTTTTCGGTGCCGACTTACTTTGATGAGGCTCTGATCAGTGGAGACGTTGAACTGGTGGCAGAGCAACAAACACATCGATTTTCTTTTTCAGAGCGATTACAAAGCCTTTTGGATGAAGTGATACCTGAAATTTTAAAAGCGCAACCGCATGACTAACCCACTTCATACCAGCTTAAAGTCTGCGCTGAAAGCGCTAACCTCGCCTGAATTAGTTAAAAGCTATGGCCGTTTAACACGAGTTAATGGTTTAACGCTTACCGCTACCGGTGGGCAATTTGCTATGGGTGAAAAATACCAAGTAGAAAGTGTTGATGGCCACTGGTATGACGCTGAAGTAGTAGGTTTTAATCAAGATGAAGCCTATTTAATGCCCCTGAAAAAAATACAAAACTTATATTCAGGTGGACGCGTTAGGCCAGTTATAAAAAACAACCATGTGGCTATTTCAGAAAAGTTATTAGGGCGTGTGCTCGATGCGCAAATGCAGCCGATTGATAACTTAGGTCCACTTGAACAAGACAGCACAAAAAACGCCAGTAAATTGGGTAACGATTATTCTTTAACGCCGCTGGAGCGCAAAGGCGTTATCGAGCCGCTAGATGTAGGTATTCGCGCTATTAATAGCTTATTTAGTGTAGGTAAAGGCCAGCGTTTAGGGTTATTTGCAGGTTCGGGGGTGGGTAAAAGTAAATTGCTTGGCATGATGACCCGCTTTACCTCTGCCGATGTGGTTATTGTAAGCCTTGTAGGTGAGCGTGGTTGGGAAGTAAAAGATTTTATTGAGCAAAGCCTAGGTAAAGAAGGCTTAAAAAAGGCCATTGTAATAGCATCCCCAGCAGACGATTCCCCCTTATTGCGTATTAAAGCGGCCGAGCTTAGCCATAAATTGGCGGCTTATTTTAGAGATAAAAATTCAAATGTATTGCTGTTGATGGACTCATTAACCCGCTATGCGCAAGCACAGCGAGAAATTGGCTTATCGGTAGGTGAGCTGCCTGCATCCAAAGGATACCCGCCATCGGTATTTAGTAAATTAACCCAGCTGGTTGAGAGTTCCGGTAATAGTGAAAAAAGCAAAGGCAGCATGACCGCCATTTATACAGTATTAGCTGAAGGCGACGATCAACAAGATCCAATAGCCGATAACGCCCGAGCAATTCTTGATGGCCATATAGTATTGGATCGCACCTTAGCAGAAAAGGGCCACTATCCGGCCATTAATATTGGTTCATCGATTAGCCGAGTAATGCCTAATATAGTAAGTGATGAGCAGCTAAGTTTTTGTTATAAATTGAAAAAGCTTTATAGCCGTTACATGCAAGTGCATGAGCTTATTCCTTTAGGGGCGTATCAGGCAGGCAAAGATCCGGAACTCGACAGTGCGGTAAATTTGTATCCACAAATCGAATCATTTCTATGCCAAGGGTTGAACGAACAAGTGGATTTTTCACAGTCAATAACTCAATTAAATGCAGTGATGAGTAAACTGAATGCTTAATAAATTTTTAGGATTACAACAACAAAAATTAGATAAAATGCTGGCCGAGCAAACTCAGTTACAACAAAGAAGTAATCTAGAGCAGCAACGTTTATCGCAGCTTCAGCAGCACATAAACAGTATGGATAAAAACCAGCAAATGAGCTCGGCGCTAAGCTTACAAAATTTATCAGGGATGAAGCGTATTTTGTCTGGCTTATCGACGCAGCAACAAGCGCGTATTGATGATTCACAGCAAGATGAATTACGTCAGCAGCAAGCTTGTTTTAAGCAAATGAGCTTCACCAAAGGCATAGAAGGAATAGTGAGTAATAGGCATCGTGCTGATCAAAATAAAGCGCAGCAGCAAGAGGCTAAAACGTTAGATGAAATGATCAGCCAAGCACATAGTCGTACTCTGCATAAATAACTACTAATTTTTGCTACAATAGCGGCAAAGTAATTTAGGGTAAATAGCGTGCTGCCGGTTCAAGAAATATATACTTCACTCATTGATGCTTTAAAAGCCAACCCAATCACCTTACTGCAAGCGCCGCCTGGTGCTGGTAAATCAACATGGTTGCCATTACAGCTTATGCGCGATGGGCATTATAAGCACATCGTCATGTTAGAGCCGCGGCGCTTAGCAGCAAGAAATATTGCTAACTATTTAGCGCACTGCCAAAACGAAACGCTAGGGCAAAGTGTCGGTTTACGGGTGCGAGGTGAAAGTAAAGTCAGCACACAAACTCGCCTTGAAATAGTTACCGAAGGCATGCTTACGCGCATGTTACAAAATGATCCTGAGCTTAGTGATGTTGATTTACTTATTTTTGATGAGTTTCATGAGCGTTCCATCGCAGCAGATACCGCACTGGCTTTTGCTTTAGAATCGCAAGCGGCACTGCGTGAAGATTTAACCATTATGCTGATGTCGGCCACCCTTGATAGCGAACGCTACACTGGGTTTTTTAATTGCCCAGTAATTCAATCAAACGGGCGAAGTTACCCCATTGACGAAATATATTGCCCAATAAAAGATGAAAGCCGCTGGCTTGATGCTATTCCACCAATAATAAAACAAGCACTCAATGAGCAAACAGGCAGTGCGCTGGTATTTTTACCCGGCCAGCGTGAAATACTGCGAGTGCAGCAAGCGTTGATCGACTTGCCCAGTAATTGTATTGTTGCCACATTATTTGGCGAACAAGATAAAGCTAATCAACAAGCTGCAATTTCACCTGCGCCTCAAGGGATGCGAAAAGTAGTATTAACGACCAATGTTGCCGAAACAAGTTTAACCATTGAAGGTATTAGAATTGTTGTTGATAGCGGCAAGCGCCGTGCAGCCAGCTTTAATTTAAAAACCGGTGTCACTGAGCTCACTACGCAAAGTATATCGCGTTCATCGGCAGTACAACGCGCAGGGCGTGCAGGAAGAATAGAGCCAGGGGTTGTGTATCGATTAGGTTCAAAACAAACTTTTGAGAGGCGAAACAGCCACGATAACCCTGATATTCTTACCTCAGATATTAGCCAACTGATGCTTGAGGCAAAGCAGTGGGGCGCAAGCATTAGTGAACTCACCTTACTTGACCCGCCGAGTGAACAACAATGCAGCCAAGCTACTAATTTATTATCTATGCTTGAAGCCATAGATAGTAACGGTAAGCTCACCACGCTGGGTAGTAAAATGTTGGGCTTTGGTGCCGATATTCGCCTAGCGCATATTTTATTAAAAGCGCAAATGTTAGAACCACAGTTAAGTGGGATTTATCGCTTAGCTATTTATTTAGTGGCCTTACTAGAAAGCCGAGTTAGCACTGCCAATGAGCTCAACCTAGCATTGCATAGTCAACAACAACGACCACATCCGGTGTTTAAGCAGCAATTAAATTATTGGTTAAAACGCTTAAAATTTACCGACAGTCGTACAGATTTAAACACTGAACATTTAAGCTTATTAGTGTCGCTTGCCTATCCAGATCGGATTGCTAAAAAACGTGGTAATGGCTACTTATTAGCAAATGGTGCAGGGGCTGAACTAAACCCTGATTATTGGCATAATGACGAATATATAGCTATTGCCAGTATGGGCGGACATAAAGGCGGGCGTATTTTTGCGGCCACGGCGCTAAATCCATTAGCACTTAAAGAGTATTTACCGCATTTATTCACTGAGTTGACTCGCTGCGAGTTTGATGAAAAAGCCGCTCGGTTTATTCATCAAGATGAAGTAAAACTTGGGGAAATTACCCTTAGTAGCCAACCAAGTAAACATAAGCTTGATAAAACAGAGCGGGCCAAGGCATGGCTTAGTTTGTTTGCCAAACAGGGCTTTTCACTGTTTAACGAGCAAAAAGAAAGTGAGCAACTACTTATTAGAATGTGCCTAGCCAGCAAATTGATACCAGAACAGTTTCCTATTATTAGTCAGCAGCAGCTCATTGAAACAGCAGGTGATTGGTTAGGGGTATACCTTGAAGATATTAAAACCCTTGAGCAACTTAAAAAGTTTAATTATTTTGAGGCACTACAAAACAGTTTTAATTGGCAACAGCAAAGCGAGCTAAAATCTTTACTCCCACTGCGGCTAACAGTACCAAGTGGCTCTAACATAAAAATTGAATACCAACTTGATGGACCTGCCAAGCTTAGTGTGCGCATGCAAGAAGTATATGGTTTAACCAGCACGCCTATGTTAGCTAACGGTAAATTAACACTGCTAATGGAGTTGTTATCTCCAGGCAAGCGTTCACTACAGTTAACTCAAGACTTAGCACATTTTTGGAATAGTAGTTACCGCGAGGTACAAAAAGAGATGAAAGGGCGCTACCCCAAACATTTTTGGCCAGACGATCCAGCCAATAGCGTTGCCACTAATAGAGTAAAAAGCAGAATGTGATCACACTTTCTTAACTTTACTTAGTGTTAAACGTTGACCATGCAAATAACGAACTTTTTTGGGCGTTTTACAAGCGACTAAACTACTATTATTTTAATGCTGACATTTTACAGAGTAAGACTTACTACGCTAGTGTACATATGAGCCGTAAGGTAGCGAGCGTTTGTAACTAATTGAAGACACAGCTAACAATCTAAAAGTGATAATAGAGGGAACATGCATGAAAGGCGTTATCTTTAGAGGGCTTGAGGCACTGGTTATTGAAAAATGTGGCATGGCTGTATGGGACGACTTACTTGAAAAAAATGCACCTGAAGGTCGTGTTTATATTTCTGCAGAAAGTTATCCAGATGAGGAAATAGTTGGTTTGGCACAAGATGTAGCAACTGCACTTTCTATGTCTATGCCAGAGGTATTAAAGGCCTTTGGAGAGTATTTATTTTCTCACTTAAAGGCACGTCACCCAGCTATAGTAGACAGCTTTAATAGTTTTGCTGATCTCATTATTAGTATTGATAAAGTAATTCATGTTGAAGTAGCTAAGCTTTATCATGAGCCTAATTTACCTGAAATTGACGCCCAAATTATTGAAGACGGGTTTATTTTAATGCGTTACAACTCTAAGCGACAGCTTTGTATGTGCGCCGAAGGGCTTATTTTTGGTGCTGCGGCTCATTATGGGGTTGATGCTAAACTTAATCATGCCCAGTGCATGCATGATGGGTTTGATTCGTGTTTAATTGAAATAAAATATGAGACTCCCCATGGCTGAAGACGACTACAATTATAAAAAAGCGTATCTGCGCGAAAAATCAGCTAGAGATCAATTAGAAACCCTACTAGAAGACAAAACACGGGCGTTGTTTATTGCTAATCAAGAGCTGGAAGAAAAGCTTGAAACGGTCAAAAACCAACAAATAACCTTAATGCAAAGTGAGAAAATGGCCACGTTAGGCACACTTTCTGCTGGTATGGCCCACGAAATAAATAACCCGCTTGCTTACATAACCAGTAATGTAGCAAGTATAAAATTTATAAAGCCCGTGTTGGTTTCGTTAATGACGGCGGCTCAACAATTTGTAGATAAATCGATTTCAGTAACGCAGTTAGAGTCTATTTTAGTTCAGCTCAACCGAGAGAACGATTTAAGCTTTATTGTGGATGATATTGATGACTTAGTTGATGATACCCAAGAGGGATTAGAGCGTATCGCTCATATTGTTAGTAATCTTGTCGACTTTGCGAGCCTAAAAGACAACGTAACAACAATGGCTGATATTACAGAATCATTAAATGGCACGCTAAAGTTACTCGAAAACCAGCTGGGAACGTGTGCTATAGAGTTACACATTGAAAAGTTACCCCTAACACAGTGTAATATATCATCGATGAAACAAGTCTTTGTAAACTTATTAATTAATGCGAAACACGCTTGTGATGACTTGCACGAACAGCAAGGAAAAATAACTATTAAGCTGTTTGCCAATAAAGGCAATATTTACATAGAAGTGGCAGATAACGGCTGTGGGATGGATGCTGATACACTTAAACAAATGTTCGACCCTTTCTTTACCACTAAACCCGTAGGCCAAGGCACAGGTATGGGAATGGCTATAGTTTACAATGTACTTAAAGAGCACAATGGCACTATAGAGGTTGAAAGTGAAGTGGGTAAGGGGTCTTTAATACGTTGTGTAATACCTATTACTACATAACTTTGTAAGCTTAAAGTTTACAATATAGGCATGGCTATAAAGTGTGTTGTGGCTATTCAGCTTAGGTATTAGTATCTTAACTCGACACTTCTTGTCCGCCGTGTTGCTCGGCTAAATCATCAAGTTCGGCAACGGTATAATCAAATCCGCTTTCATCATATTCGTAGCTTACTTTAACGCTGTCGCCGCCATTAAAAAGACGTGTTTTTACGTCATTGACTGGCCAATCTTTTAATTCGTGTAAAAAGCGGTTGGCCACTTGTGATGACTCAAATCGGTAACTAATCTCTGTTTTCATAAATAATACCCTGATAATTTTACCCCCGTAGTTTGTTGATTTTTACCAAGGAGTCAAGTTATCTACTTTAAAAGGGTAATAAATTATGACTTTATAGATACTTATCAGTCATAGTAATCTAAATTGGAGTGTTAACAGTATAAAGCTGTTTAAAAAACAATAACCATATAACAATAACGGAGTAGGCAATGAAATATTTAGTGAGCTTAGTTGGGCTTATCGCTTTTTTAATGGTGGTACTACCGGGACCCCTTTATAAATTTAATATCGTTGAACTAGGCACTGCTTTTGCCGGTTTTAGATTAGGTGTTTATGTTGGTGGGGCAGCATTAGCCTTATTATTAGTTCAAGTGCTATTTATGCGTAAAACAGTGAGCTTAGCCAGTGCAGTGATCACTGTTATTTTTGCAGCAGTTGCTATTGCAATGCCGCTTAACATGATGAATACAGCAAAAAGTGTTCCGCCAATTCATGATATTTCTACCGATTTAATTAACCCTCCTGAGTTTGTTGCGGTTGTGCCTTTGCGTGCTGATGCACCTAATCCTGTAGCATACGCGGGAGAAGAAACTGCAGCGCAACAACGAAAAGCATACCCAGAGCTAAAACCGCTCGAGTACAACCAAACGCAACTAGAGTTAGTGGCAGCCACAACTAAAGCCATGGAAAACTTAGGCTGGGAACTGGTTAATAGTGATGTTAATAATGGCATTGTTGAAGCAACAGACACCACGACCTGGTTTGGCTTTAAAGACGATGTTGTGGTTCGTATTAACGATAAAGGCAGTAAGCGTGTGGTAGACATACGCAGTAAATCTCGCATTGGTAAAAGCGATTTAGGCAAAAATGCCCAGCGTATTAAAACGTTGATTGACGAGTTAAATGCCGTTGTGGTGCAGTAATTGATAAAAATAGCCCAGCATTATGCTGGGTTTTTTGCAGTTGCTACGTCAGTTCATGTTCAGAGCTGATAATGCATACTGTGTGAGTTATAAATTTTAATAAACTATGGAGTTATTATGAAAACAGTCGGATATGCAGCAAAAAGCCAAGGTTCTGAGCTTACAGAGTTTTCTTTTGAGCGCCGCGATTTACGAAATAACGATGTAGCAATAGAAATTTTATATTGTGGTGTGTGCCATTCAGACTTACACGCAGTGCGAAACGATTGGGGTGGCAGTAACTACCCATTAGTACCTGGGCACGAAATTGTAGGTAAAGTAATTTCGGTTGGTAGCGATGTTACCAAATATCAGCAAGGCGATACCGTTGCTGTAGGCTGTATGGTTGACTCGTGTCAAAGCTGCGACCAATGCCATAATCACGAAGAGCAATTTTGTCGTGAAGGCATGGTTGGCACTTACAGTGGCAAAGACAGAATAAATGGTGAAATGACTCAAGGTGGCTATTCTAAGCATGTAGTGGTGCGTGAAGAATTTGTGCTTTCAGTACCTAAAAATTTAGAGCTATCTCGCGTTGCGCCTTTATTGTGTGCTGGCATTACTACTTACTCACCGCTGCATAAATGGGGTGTTAAAAAAGGCAGCCGTGTTGCAGTTGTCGGCCTTGGAGGGCTTGGCCATATGGCGGTTAAAAATGCTGTGGCAATGGGGGCAACGGTTACGGTTATTGGCCGCACTGAATCTAAAAAAGAAGATGCTATTGAGCTAGGTGCACAGCACTATTTAGTATCGAACAACGATGATGAAATGAAAAATGCACAATCAGCGTTTGATGTGATCATTGATACTATACCGGTAAAGCACGACCTATCACTGTATACACCGCTACTTGATATTGATGGCACGTTAGTGATTGTTGGCCAAGTAGGCCCTGTTGATGAGCTAAACACAGTGCCATTGTTAATGGGTCGTCGTCGAGTGGCAGGATCCTTAATTGGTGGCATTGCAGAAACACAGCAAATGCTCGATTTTTGTGGTGAGCACAATGTATTACCTGAGTGTGAAATGATCAATATAGACGAAATTAACACCGCTTATGAGCGCATGGAACGCTCAGATGTGCGCTACCGTTTTGTTATTGATATGGCGTCGATTGACGTGTAATTAATTAAAATAATGAGTATAACAAGAGCCGCTATACGCGGCTCTTTTTATACTTAATACGCTGCAGCCGTTTGTTTTGCGCTTTTATTGTTTATTTGTATAAAGCTAAGCCACCACATAAATAACCCGCCTAAAAATAATGCTCCTGCAACATACCCGGTTTGACTTGGTTGTGCCCCTTGTGCGATAGCAATGCCGCCTACCCATGGGCCAATTGCATTAGCAATATTAAAAGCACATTGTACGAGAGCACCAATCATGGCATGGCCATTGGGCGATACATCCATTAACAATGCTTGCACTAAAGTAGAAAGCCCTAAGCTACAGCCAATAAAAAAGATCACCAGATAAAGTAAGTAAATATTATAGCTGGCACTTACATACGCAAATGCAAAAATAATAGTTGAGGCAAGGGTTAGTCCCGTGGTTTTAATTGCCGATTTATCGGCTGCCTTTCCTAGAATGTAATTACCGAGTGTGGAGCCAATACCAAACATCACCATCGCAATTGAAATAGTATAGGCGGGTGATTGGGTTACATCTAAAATAGTGTCGGCCACGTAGGTATAAATACAAAATACGCCACCAAAACCAATAATAACAATACCCAAAATAGACCAAACCAGTTTATTTTTTAATACCCCTAACTCGTTTAGTAAATTAGATTTTTGAGTATTTTTAACATCGGGTACCACGTAATAAACAAAAATAAAGGCAATAAACGCCAGTACACCTGCCCCGGCTAAACAATAACGCCAACTCAAATTTTGCCCAACGAGCGTTACTACGGGTACACCTACAATGGTTGCGACTGTCAGCCCCATAAATACTTTTGACATAAAGCTAGCACGCTTTCCAGCAGGCGCTATATCTGAGGCCAATAACAAGGCTGCTCCAAAATATGCGCCATGGGGTAAACCACTTAAAAACCGAAACAGCACAAGTTGCTCTAATGAGCTAGCTAAGGCGCTTAAGCTATTAGCAATACACATTAAACTTAAAAATAGTAACAGCGCTTTTTGTTTACGCATGTTTGCTGTTGCCAACATTAAAATAGGCGCGCCAACAACCACTCCAAGAGCATAAGCACTAATGGCATAACCACTTTGTGATGGGGTACTACCAAATGCTTCACTAATTAATGGCAACATAGGCATCATAGAAAATTCAGATAAACCCAAAATAAAGGTGCCTAGCGCAAGTACAACTAAAATAGCGGCTCTATTGGGCTGACTCGACGGCGATGTAGTATCAACGGCCATGTAAAATCCTTGAAGGTATTGAATAAAATTTAATAACAAACAAAACGCCTGTACGTTTAAAAAATACAACACACACGTTTATTTAAAATTGAATATGGGAATGAGGAATAAAGAGGCTGGCATTTTAAATTAAAAGCCTCCTCCCGTCATGGTCTAAACCATAGTTTAAGATGAATAAAATTTAACTTAAGCAAACGAAAGGCTGGTTTATATAGCTTTGCAAGCCACTCGCTCATTAAAAACAAGATATATTAGATTTAAATGTAATGCTAACTTGACTTTTTGTATGGTATGAATGATATTTGTAAAGTAAACATTACTTTTGAAACGGGATTAAAGCAATGAAAACAGAATTAAATTTAAAACAACGCCAAATTAAAAATACTAGCTACTTGGTTAAATGTACCTTGATTTGGTTACTCACCTTAGCGTTATGTAGCTTTGGCCCGACATTAATTTGGGATCGCGCCGAGATAATTAGCGGCTTTTTTATAGTTGTAAATGTAATGCCGGCATTGTAATGATTTTGGCTAACAAGCGTTACTTACAGGGGATGGATGAGCTGATGCAAAAAATACATCTCAGTGCCATGGGGTTTACCCTAGGTGCAATATTGGTAGGTGGGCTTGCGTACACTAATTTGCAATTGAGTGGCTTAATTGATTTTAAAGCACAGATACCCGATTTAATGTTTTTAATGGGGGCAGTGTATTTAATTAGCGTGTATGTACTTAACAAACACTATTGTGCAGGTGATGAATGAAAAACCGATTAAAAGTATTAAGAGCCGAGCATAACTATACCCAAGCAAGGTTGGCCGAACTGCTTGATGTTTCTCGCCAAACCATTAATGCGATTGAAAAAGGTAAGTTTGATCCCAGCTTGCCACTGGCCTTTAAAGCAGCAAGGTTGTTTGAGTTAAAAATAGAAGATATTTTTGACGACGAACAGGGTTAAAAATTAACAAAGTGCGACAATATGTCGCGCTTTTTAGATTGCTACAGCACGTATAATTTACCCACAAAAATTTTGTGGTAAATCAATAATGACTGATAAAAAAAATTCTTTAACCTCTTATTTATTATCCCCTTTAGCGCTTGTTATAAGTAGCGTATTATCGCCAGTTGCTTTTGCAGATGACACCTCAATTGAAGTGATTGAAGTGCACGGCCAAGCACAAAATAAACACCTATCATTAGGCTCATCTGAATCGCTATTAACCGATTTAGGAGTGGACTTTTCTGCTGCTGGTGGCATGGCCAATTTACCTGTTTTAAATGGTTTAATGGGCGATAGAGTGGCGGTACTGGTTGATGGGGCGCAAATCACCGCCGCCTGTGCTAACCAAATGAACCCGCCACTGTCTTATATTTCAGCTAATCAAATTAGTAGCTACAAAGTGGTTGCAGGTGTTTCTCCAGTAAGCGCGGGAGGCGATAATATTGCAGGTGTGATTGCTGTTAATTCTGTTTCACCTCAGTACAGTGAAAACAGCGAACTTGCATGGCATTCAGGTTATGTGTCAGCCCAGTACAACACCCTTGATAACGCCAAAAAGGTCGGCGCAGGTATGCGCATTGCCAGCGATGTACTCAGTTTTAATTATCAAGGTGCGTTTAGCGATGCTAACAGCTATGAAGATGGTAACGGCGATTTAGTGCTCGATACCCTATACCGCGCGCAAAACCATAGTTTAAGTGCTGCCATGCGCGATGATAAGCAACAATTAGTGGTTAAGCTAAGCCATCAAAAAATACCCTATCAAGGCTTTGCTAATCAATATATGGATATGACAGATAACACCAGCTATGGCGCTGTTGCTCAGTATCAACGTGCTTTTACAAACAGTGAGCTTGAAGCGCAGTTAAATTGGCATAACGTAAAGCATGAAATGGGGTTTTTTAGCGCAGAAAAAACCGGAAAAATGCCCATGAAAACTGATGCTGAGGATATAAGCACCCAGTTAAAATGGCGACTAGCGCTTGATAACAACAGCCAGTTACTACTCGCGCAAGAGTATCACCACATGAAATTAGATGACTGGTGGCCTGCAGTTGAGGGCTCAATGATGATGGGACCAAATGACTATAAAAATATTAATAATGGCCGACGTCAGCGTATTGCAGTGCTTGGAGAATATGAAAGCCAACTAAGTACTCGCTGGTGGTTAAATGCAGGCATTCGATTTGAAAATGTAATGACCAACACTGATGATGTACAAGCATATAATGCAGGCATGGCTGCAATGAATGCGATGGCCATGGCGATGCCAAGTGATGCAATGGCGGCTAAAAAGTTTAATAACCAAAACAAAAAACAAACAGATAATTTAGTTGATGTAAACGTGCTGATTAATTATCAACTAAGTAATAACGACGAACTACAAATTGGCTTAGCCCGTAAAAATCGTGCGCCTAATTTATACGAACGCTACAGCTGGGGCGTAGGTAATATGGCCACCACTATGATTGGATGGTACGGCGATGGCAACGGCTATATTGGTAATATAAACCTTAAACCAGAAACCGCACACACGCTTAGCAGCACGTACACCCGCATGGCAAAAGACGACAGCTGGCGTATAAGTGCTAATGCGTGGGTGAGCGACGTGAATGACTATATTGATGCCAACATAGTAAGAAGCTTTAACCGCACAGCGCTTGCTGCCAATACCCGTAATGTACTTATGTTTAATAACATAGATGCCAGGCTTTATGGCGTAAAGCTAGATGCGGTTTTAGCACTGCACGAGTCTAAGCAGTATGGTAACTGGTCATTAAAAGCGAATATTAGCAACACCCGTGGTAAGCGCGATGATACTAATCAGCCGCTTTATCAAATTAAGCCGCTGCAAACCCAATTTGCCATTAACCAGCAAGTTGGCCGCTTTGAAAACGCACTCACGTGGCAGTGGGTCGATAGTAAAACTCGCGTAGATAGCAACCGCCTAGAAAACCAAACTGAGCAGTATCATTTACTTAATTTAAGCTCAAAAGCAAGTTGGGATGCACTTACCGTGAGTGTTGATATTACCAATCTGCTTGATGAGTATTATCAATTACCATTAGGTGGCGTAAGTATTGCTGAGTTTAAACAAGATATGTCTCAGGGCTTTAATCAATTAGCAGGGCAGGGGCGCTCTATAAATTTAGCCATGAGTTACGCGTTTTAAGATGAGAGAGTAAGTTAGTACCAGCCGTCAGATTCGATTTTAGGTTAATCGGGTCTGACGGTTTATTGCTATTAATTTTTAAGTTTGCTTGTGACAAAATTCTATAAACTGCTTTAACAGCGGGTTTTTGTACTTGTCTTTATGCATTACTAACCAAAACTGCCTTTGCATGGGGTGGTTTAAATTAAGCTGTGTAACACGGCCATCTTTTAGGGCATATTGCGCAGCAAGTGATGATAAACATCCTAACCCTAAGCCATTTGCTACACAGTTTATAAGCGCTTCTGTGGTATTGAGCTCTACGCTTTGCGTCCAATTTTTAATTTGTGGCGCAAGGCTATGTAAAAAGAAGGAACGCGAGCCTGAACCAGGTTCTCTTAATACCCATTGGCTACGATTAAAGTCGTTAAAGCTAAGTTGCTTTTTTGCAGCCAATGGGTGGTTTATTGGGGCAATAATACACATGGCGTCATGGCTAAACACATTAGAGACTAAATCGCTTTGATGGGCTTGGCCCTCAATAAGTGCTATATCGAGCTCGTAATCTATAAGTTTTTGACAAATAAGCGTCGAATTGGAAATCAGTATTTGTTGTGAATAATGCTGTCGCTGTGCTCTAAATTTGCTTAGTAAAGCAGGTAATACATGATTACCAATCGTGTCGCTGGCACCAATTTTTAAAGTTCCGCTGGCAGGGGCGTTGTCTAAAAACAAGGTGTCGATAGTGTTTGCCCGATTTAATAGTTCATCAGCAAGGGGCAGTAGTTTTTGCCCTTCTTGATTTAATAATAACCGATTATTTACACGATCAAATAATGGATGGCCTAACTGCTTTTCAAGTTCGCTAAGCGCCATACTCACCGCCGCTTTAGATAGAAACAATGATTCAGACGCTGCTGTAAGGGTGCTGTGCTGGGTTATGCCGACAAATACTTTAAGTTGCTTAAGTGAAATATTCATTATGCTATGTTTAGTTTGCCTGAACGTGTGTTCTATATAATTAGATTTAACTTAACAAAATGCAAGCGTAAACTTCTCTGTAAGTTACAACCACAGGGTGGAATAGAGATGTTTAAACATATAAAAACAAAAGTATCTGGTGCACCAACACCAATGGGCGGTTTGGCATTAGGTATTGCCAGCCTAGGTTGGGCTTGGGAGAGTATGGCTAACCTAAATGGCGTAGCACAATATACCGGTGCCGCTATTGCGAGCGTATTATTGCTATTGTTAACACTTAAGTTTTTATTACATCCTCAGCTGCTTAAAGCCGATTTAGCCCATCCGGTTGTGGGAAGTGTGGTGCCTACTTTTGCTATGGCTACTTTAGTGGTGTCTAATTCTTTAGGGCAGTTTTACTCCCTTGCGGGAGATGTGCTTTGGGTTGGTGCATTTTTATTGCATTTGGTGTTTTTAATAAGCTTTATTGCTCATCGCGTGATTGAATTTAAAATTGAGCATATGGTGCCAAGCTGGTTTGTACCGCCGGTTGGGATCATTGTTGCCGATGTCGCGTTTTCAGGGAATCCGGCTCTGCTATTTTTAGCACAAGGGGCGCTTTATTTTGGGATGTTGATGTATGCAGTTATGTTGCCTATGATGATTTACCGGATCATTTTTGCTGCGCACATTCCTGATGCTGCACAACCTACATTGGCTATTTTAGCGGCGCCAGCAAGTTTATCGTTAGCTGGTTACTTTACAGTTATCAGCGAGCCGTCACCGGTTATTATTGGCTTGTTATTTGGAATTGCGGTACTGATGACCTTTATAATTTACGTCGCATTTTTTAAATTACTGCGCCGTCCATTTTGCCCAGGTTACGCTGCCTTTACTTTCCCTATGGTTATTGGTGCTACCGCGTTATTTAAACTCGCCGCATGGATGCATACAGTGGGAATTGATTTGCAGTTTGTTAAGCAAATACAGTATTTAGCAACGTTTGAACTGATTGTGGCAAGTGGGGTAGTTTGCTATGTGGCGGTTCGTTATTTGGCTCACTTTAAGCTTTTTAACACTCAATTTAAGCCTCTCACCTTATCGCAATAACGATTAAACGCTTGTTTGCACTATCTCGTTAGCCTCGTGCTCAATTGCTTGTTCGGCATCTTGCTCAGCAAGCTTTGCGCGCTCTGCTTTTGAAACATAAGCCGGTTTGTTGCTTTTATGTAGCTTGGCATTAGCACGCTTATCTTTGTTATTAAATTTTGTAATGATCTTTTTTCTGCGATTCATGATTCACCTCGTAATTTTGAGCTGCGCATTATACAGGCATCTTGTTCAAAGCTGTTAGACAAATTATAAGCTTTGCTTGTGGGTCTGCCGCAAAGCGCTGTTTGTTACTTTACAAGGAGGTTATAATTAGAGCTCTTTGTTGTTAATTAAATGGAATCTGTTTTGAACAAGCTCGCTTTAGCAAGTATTGCCTTATGTGCATTTAGCGCTCATGCAAAATTAAATAAACACAGTGAAAGCGTGGCCGATTACGCAGTTAATAACTATCAAAATGCACAGGTGCATACGCTTACTAATTTAGTATCGTTTCCTACGGTTAATAAAAGTGAGATCAGCGCACCACAAAACCCCGACTTTATAGGCTTTAAAGCATTATTAAAAATGAAAGCCGCTGAACTGGGCTTTGACTACCAAGATTTAGGCTATACCGTACTCATAGGCATGGGTGAGCAAAAAGAAAAAGTAACCATAGTGACTCACGGCGATGTACAACCAGCAAACGCCAGTAAATGGAAACAAAGCCCATTTATTATTGATACCTCAGAGCCGGGTAAATTAGTTGGCCGAGGTACCGAAGACGATAAAGGCGCTATAGCTACCGCTTTATATGCGATGAAAGCCATAAAAGATAAAGGCATAACCCTTGATAACCGCATTGAGCTGATGGTTTATTTGGCCGAGGAATCTGATTGGGGGCCTTTAACCGAATTTATGAAAACCTATGAGCAACCAAAGTATGCAGTCACAATTGACGCCTCATATCCCGTGGTGGTTGCTGAAAAAGGCTGGAGCTTAATTGCGCCAACATTTGATGCAACATCACCACAAACCGATGTGTATGTAAGCAATGTAAAGGGTGGTGCCTTTGCTAGCCAAATCCCTGAAGATGCCAGCTTAACTTTGCATAATGCGAGTACTGAATTAGTAGCTCAAATAAAACAAACAGCTAAGGCACTTAAGAGAGTAGAGTTTACCTTTGATGATCAAATAGATGGGACCTTAATTAGTGTTAAAGGCATGTCGGCTCACTCATCTGAGCCAGAGTCAGGTGTTAACGCCATTGCTTATTTGGCTGAACTATTTAAAGCTGTTGAGATTGAAAACAACAGCGACGGTCAGCTCATTAAATTTGTAAATCAGCTAATTGGCCTAGATATTTACGGCAAACAATTTGGTGATATTGCGTATAAGCATGACTTTATGGGGCCAATGACGGTAGCGCCCACAGTTATTGAACGAGACGGTAATAACCTAACGTTAGCGGTTAATGCTCGTCGTCCTATGGGTAAAGAGGCTGACTTACTAGAGCAGCAAATTAATAGTGCGCTTACCCAATGGCAAGCTGATAATAGAGTAACATTAGCCAATGTTAAAACTACCATTGGCACACCTATGCTGCTTGATGACGCACCTCATGCACAAAAGTTACTTGATATTTTTAAACATTTTACTGGTGATCAAGGCGCAGATTTTGTCTCTATTGGAGGTGGTACTAACGCTAAATTATTTGATAATGCCGTATCGTTTGGCCCATCAATGCCGGGTAAACGCTACACCGGTCACTCAGAGCATGAATTTATTACTCTTGAGCAACTAGCACTTAATTTACGTATGTACACCGCAATGATGATAGAGCTGGGTAATATGTAATTAGGGTTATTGCATAGCAAAAACTAAAAAACCGCCTTGATGGCGGTTTTTTTATAACAACTAAATGTTATTGAAAATTAACGTCAGGTAAACACTCAAAGCCTGGTTTGGCAAACAAGTAGCCTTGCATTAATTCAATGCCGACACTTTTTAGCCAGTGATATTCTTCAACTGTTTCAATGCCCTCAGCCAGTGCCATTACGTTTAGCTCTTTGAACATATTTAAGCAGTTACGCACAATAGTTTGGCGTTTTGTGTCTTTATCGATATCGCGTATAAGTGCCATATCGAGTTTAATAATATCTGTTTGAAAGTCAGCTAGTAAGTTTAATCCAGAATAGCCTGAGCCAAAGTCATCTGTGGCTGTTTTAAAGCCTAATTCTTGGTAGTAGCTTACAACCCGCTCAACATGGCTGCTGTCTTCTATTTTTTCAACTTCAGTAAATTCAAACATAATGTTAGTTGTAGGGAAGTTGTACTTTTTAGCCGCTTCTAGGGTTGTACGAATACAGCGCTCAGGCTTATAAATAGCGTTGGGTAAAAAGTTAATGCTTAGCATGGTGTTTATGCCTAGCTTAGAGGCAAGTGCAATGGCTTTAATTCTACATAGTTGGTCAAAGGTATAGCGGTTGTCGTCGTTTACTTGGGAAATAATAGAGAAAGCCGACTCGTTGTTTAAACCACGAACCAATGCTTCATAGCCATAAGTAGTGTTGCTCTGACAATTTACAATAGGCTGAAATGCCATAGTAAAGTCAAAATCTAGTTCGCTAGAATCAGCGCAGTTGCTACAAGATACTTTTTCGCAACTTTGTGATTTTTCGTTCATGCATCCACCTTTGTATTTAACCCACACCTAAAGGTGGTTAAGTTTCTTATAATCCTAACAAAGTATTGAGATTTTACATAATTATATTAGTAAACATTAATATAACTCATAATAAAGTTTTTATTTAATTCATGAAAAATTAGCAGTAAGGTTATGCTAAAACATAATCTTACTGCTACGCAAAAGTATAACTGGTTTACAAAATTAGTTAAGTGTTGCCGTTAGCTTTATGCTGGTATTGAGTAATTTTGAAATGGGGCAGCCTTTTTTGGTGTCTTCACACAGGGCTTGAAATTGCTCATTGGAAATATCAGTAATTTTTGCATTAACTACCAATTCGATTTCACTCACCGCAAAGCCATCGTCTACTTCATCTAAGCTTACTGTCGCTTTGGTGCTTATATCGTCAGCAGTAAAACCCGCATCTCCTAACGCTAGCGATAACGCCATGCTAAAGCAAGCACTGTGGGCTGCACCAACTAGCTCCTCCGGGTTAGAGCCGGGCTTATCTTCAAAGCGAGTATTAAACCCATACGGCTGGTTATCGAGAGCACCACTTTGAGTTGATATAGTGCCTTTACCACTTTTAATATCGCCAGACCAATTTGAGCTTGCCGTTTTTTTAATTGTCATCATGTTCTCCTTGTTGCGATTTGGGTCTGTTTACCTTTCAAGGTTAAATTTGC
>NZ_PNDJ01000039.1:0-27824 GCF_005887255.1 Pseudoalteromonas sp. S1609
AGGCAGAACCCGAAGGGCAGCGCCTGTTTGGCATTGATGCTGCGTTATCACCTATTTATGGGGAATAACCACACCACATAGGCTCTGCCTTGCCTAAATACCAAACAGACTGCTGCAAATTTAACCTTGAAAGGTCAACAGACCCTAAAACGAGATAAATTTTAACTTAGTTCAAACTAAGACCCAAGATTTTTAAAGCTGTAGAATAAAAAAGCCCAGAAAAACTGGGCTATAAAATATTCTAAGGGGAAGTAATTAGTGCTGAGATACAGTAAATTGTCCAAAAGTATAAACTTTAAACAAATAAAATGTGTTGATCAAAACTAAACTCATATTTGAAATAATACTCGACGACATAAGATCTAAGCTAAATGATAAGAATAACAAACCACAAGCACTAATCGCTGCAACGCGAAGCAGTGTCAGTTGGTTAATAAAGAATGCACCTAAACCTAGTGCAAGTAGTAATGTATTTAAAAGCCAATCTAGCTCGTTTAGCATGGTCGTTTCAATAGTTCAGTTGTTGAAAAAAGGAGCGCCATTATGTTGATCTTTTGCACAGCTTTCAACCAAGTAATTTTAAATTTTCAGATTAGTTTTTTTAATGTTAAAAGTAAGTAAGCAATACTGAAAATATTCCTTCCTCAGCAATAATTCGATATTTTTGGCAGCTCTGCGGTTGCTGTAAATCAATACATAGGTAAAGGGTTCTATGCTCCTTATCCAGTCGCGGGTGTAGGGTTGAGTCCAGTAGTTTTGGTTCGCTTGAAAACAACCCTGGCCAATACACACTTTGGCTTACCATAGATGATTTTTTATAAGTAAGTAAACTCGGCTTTGGTATTAAAACAAGTATAAATAATAATATCGCGAAAATAAAAAGCAGGGTCAACTTGATGCCACACTTTGCGCTACTTGAGTGTAGTTTTAATTGTGAGCCAGTGTTTGCAAGCTTATTACTGGATCTTTGTTTAACAGTAGCGGCTTTATTTTTTTTGCGGCGACTTTTTTTTGTGGTTTTCGACATAAAGCAAATCTGGCCTTTTTAGCTTAGCCCTCTATAATAAAGTAAATATTTGTATTTTAAGCAAATCACCAACTTCGCAGACATGGCTTTAGCCTATAAGGATTGTATATGAATACGCAGCTATCTATTTTAATAGTTGACGATGTTAGCACTGTGCGTAGCTTTCTAAGTCAAACATTAATGCATTTAGGGATAGAGAATGTAAAAGAAGCGTCAACGGCCGCGCAGTGTATTAGCGAGTGTCGCGCAGCCAATTTTAATATTATATTTTTAGATATAGAACTACCTGATGGCGATGGTAAAGAACTTATTGCGCAAATTAATGAGTTATCACCAGAGACAAACGTGGTGATGGTGTCGGCTCATTCAGGCGTTGAAAATGTGAAGGATGCGATAGAAAGAGGGGCAAAAGGGTTTGTGGTTAAACCATTTTCACCAAAGAAAATTGCGGCGATGTTGAAAAAGTTTTATCCAGAGCTTGATAACGTTTAAGAGGCGTATTTATTTTGGGCAAAAAAAAACCGGCAAAAGCCGGTTTTTTTAATCTTGCAAAAACAAATTATAGCGCTTTAATTTTAGCAGCTAAACGGCTCTTATGACGAGCAGCTTTGTTTTTGTGGATTAGACCCTTAGTTGCGTAACGGTCTAGGATAGGTGTAGCAACAGAAAAAGCTTGCTGTGCAGCTTCTTTATCGCCAGCTTCAATAGCTACGATTACTTTTTTGAAGTAAGTACGCATCATTGAACGACGGCTTGCGTTGTGCTGACGGTTTTTTTCGCTTGTGATAGCGCGTTTTTTTGCAGACTTGATGTTAGCCAAGGTTTGCTCCTAACAATCTTAAATAAAGCTTAAATTAAAGGCCGTGGAATATGCCTGTTTTTATCATGAATGTCAATTTAATTTTAACAATTCAAGAAAAACTGCTCCTTATAACGAACATCAATTTGCCGCTTTAGCAGTTAATAGCGCTATTGTAACAAAGCAAGGGGTCCCAGCCTAGTGCTTTAAAGCGATTTATAAAAAAGACTATGGCATAATTAACTTAATTGCTGGTTTTTAATATGGATTTATAGTGTCAAAAGGTTTGTTTCGTTCTGGGATGATTGTAAGTGCAATGACAATGATCTCGCGTATTTTAGGGCTAGTACGAGATGCCGTCGTGGCTAATCTGTTGGGCGCAGGCGCTGCGGCCGATGTATTTTTATTTGCTAACCGTATTCCTAATTTTTTACGCCGTTTATTTGCCGAAGGGGCTTTTGCGCAAGCATTTGTACCGGTATTAAGTGAAATTAAACAGCAGCAAGGCGATGAGAAGGTCAGAATATTTGTTGCCCAAGCCGCCGGCACGTTAGGCACTATTTTACTGATAGTGACACTTTTTGGTGTAATAGCATCACCTGTTATTGCTGCATTATTTGGTACTGGTTGGTTTATTGATTGGTGGCAAGGGGGGCCTGACGCAGAAAAGTTTGAGCTTGCTAGTTCGCTATTAAAACTGACTTTTCCTTATTTGTTTTTTGTAAGCCTTGTGGCGCTCAGTGGCGCGGTGATGAACGTTTATAATCGTTTTGCCGTTGCGGCTTTTACCCCTGTGTTACTCAATGTATCCATCATTAGTTGTGCCATTTTATTACACGACCAATTTTCTGTAGGCGCTTATGCGTTAGCTGTTGGCGTGTTTTTAGGAGGCGTGGTACAGCTATTATTTCAACTGCCGTTTTTGTATAAAGCAAAAATGCTAGCGCGCCCGCGCTGGGGTTGGCAAGATGAAAATGTGAAAAAAGTACGCAAGTTAATGCTCCCAGCCTTATTTGGTGTATCAATTAGTCAAATTAACTTATTACTCGATACGGTAATAGCTTCATTATTGATGACAGGTTCTATCGCTTGGCTGTATTACTCAGATAGACTGATTGAATTCCCACTTGGTTTATTTGGCATTGGTATTGCGACGGTAATTTTGCCTGCGCTGTCAAAATTACACAGCAGTAAAAAAAGTAGCGACTTTCAACATACCCTAGATTGGGGAGTGAGGTTTGTGATTTTTTTAGGGCTTCCAGCAATGATAGGATTGATGATTATAAGCCCGCTTATTATTACCGTGCTGTTTGATCATGGCGCTTTCAAAGAAGCGGGCATCGATCATGTTAAGGCGGTGAGCTTAGGGGTGGTTGCCTACTCAGTGGGATTAGTCAGTTTTATGTTAATTAAAGTGCTCGCGCCTGGGTTTTATTCTCGCCAAGATACTAAAACACCGGTACGCATTGGTATTATTACTTTGGTACTAAATATGGTGTTTAATATTATGCTGGCACCATTTATTGGCTATTTAGGTTTGGCTCTGGCAACCTCAATGTCGGCAAGTTGTAATGCCTACTTACTGTATCGACAGCTTAAAAAAGAGAATGTTTATCAGTTTTCCAGCATGAGTGGCTACTTCACTTTGAAGTGTTTGTTGGCAAGTATAACAATGGGCGCATTGGTTTGGTTTACCAGTAGGCAATATGACTGGGTTAGTTGGCACTTTAGCGAACAAGTTATGTTATTGGTTGTGTTATTAATTATTGCGATTGTTAGTTACTTTTTTATGTTGTTTTTGATGGGTGTTAGACTAAATACGATAAAAAGTGTAGCAATTACTGAATCAAATTAAAAAAAAGATTATAATCGTACACTCTGCGGCCCAAGGTCGCATTTTATCGCTCGCTGAAAAAGGCATTAGGTGGCATGGAGTTAATTAGAGGTATACACAATATACGCCCACAACACTTTGGTTGTGTGCTGACCATTGGTAATTTTGATGGTGTTCATTTGGGTCATGCTGCCGTATTAAAAGGGCTTTTAGCTGATGCAAAAGAAAATAATTTACCCAGCACCGTAATGTTATTTGAGCCTCAGCCACAGGAGTTTTTTGCAAAAAATAACGCTCCGGCTAGGCTGACTCGACTGCGTGATAAACTTCGTCTATTGAGTAACTTAGGAATTGAACGCGTTATTTGTATTAGCTTTAATCAGGCTTTTGCAAACATGCATGCTGAGCAGTTTGTTAGCGATATTTTAATTAAAAAGCTGGGCGTTAAAGCATTAACGGTTGGTGATGATTTTAGGTTTGGTAAACAGCGCCAAGGTAACTTTAGTCTATTGGCAACTATGGGCACCCAAGTGGGAATGAGTGTTAAAAGCACTGCCAGCTTTAGGCAATTAAATGCTAGAGTAAGCAGTACCTTGATACGAGAAGCACTTGCTGAAGGTGACTTAGTTAGTGCAAAAGTTATGCTTGGGCATAATTATGCAATATCCGGACGTGTTATTCATGGCTGGAAAAAAGGCCGCGAACTGGGTTTTAGAACGGCAAATATTGCGCTAAAACGTCAAGTTTGTCCGGTCAATGGTGTATTTGCGGTTCAAGTGATGATCGCAGGAAAGCAAGTTTTTGGGGTGGCTAACATTGGAAACAAACCCACGTTTAATGGAACTCGTGCCTTATTGGAAGTTCATCTTTTTGATTTTGCACAAGATATTTATGGACAATTTATGCATGTGGAGTTAATTGAAAAGCTCCGCAATGAGAAAAAATTCGAGACATTAACACAACTGACGGCACAAATAGCAACCGATGTTGCCGCCGCTAAGCAGTGTTTTGGTTTAAATTAGGTAGCCGATAGAAACGGAAAGTAGGATTAATGAGCGACTACAAACATACTTTGAATTTACCGGAAACAATGTTTCCAATGCGTGGCAATTTGGCACAACGTGAACCAAAAATGCTTAAAGCATGGTATGAAGACGACCTATACGGTCAAATTCGCAGCGCGAAGAAAGGTAAAAAAACTTTCACTTTGCATGACGGCCCTCCGTATGCAAACGGCGATATCCATTTAGGCCACTCAGTAAATAAAATATTAAAAGATATTATTGTTAAGTCTAAAACTTTATCAGACTTTGATGCGCCATACGTACCAGGTTGGGACTGTCATGGTTTACCAATCGAGTTAATGGTTGAGAAAAAAGTTGGTAAACCCGGTGTTAAGGTAACTGCGGCAGAGTTTCGTGAGAAATGTCGTGCCTATGCTAAAAAGCAAGTGGAAGGCCAAAAAGTAGACTTTAAACGTTTAGGCGTTTTTG
Organism: Pseudoalteromonas sp. S1609; assembly: GCF_005887255.1. Classification (GTDB taxonomy): domain Bacteria; phylum Pseudomonadota; class Gammaproteobacteria; order Enterobacterales; family Alteromonadaceae; genus Pseudoalteromonas. Next base: position 5,154 of record NZ_PNDJ01000039.1, read on the forward strand.
GTGATTGGGATAAACCTTACCTAACAATGAACTTCGACTTTGAAGCTAATGCCATCCGTGTACTGGGCCGCATTATAAAAAATGGTCACCTTCATAAAGGTGCTAAGCCTGTGCATTGGTGTACAGATTGTGGTTCAGCATTAGCTGAGGCCGAAGTTGAATACCAAGATAAACAATCTCCAGCTATTGATGTACGTTTTACTTTTACAGATCAAGATGCGGTAGTTAATGCGTTTGATTTAGCGGCTGGCCATACAGGAACAGGTAGCGTAGGAACCGTCATTTGGACTACGACACCATGGACTTTGCCTGCAAACCGTGCGGTAGCTGTACATGCTGATTTAGAATACGCGCTAGTACAAGTAGAAGATGAAGGCGTTCAGCAACGTCTTATTATAGGTTCTGAGCTGGTTAAAGATGCGATGGATCGTTTTGGTTTTAACCATTTCCATATCCTTGGCTATGTTAAAGGCGCAGCACTTGAAAACTTAACCGTAGCACATCCTTTTTATGACTTTAATGTTCCTGTTATTGTTGCTGAGCACGTAACAACAGATTCTGGTACCGGCATCGTGCATACTGCACCAGGTCATGGTCAAGAAGATTTCGTGGCAGGCCTTGAGTACAACCTTGAAGTAGCTAACCCTGTTGGCGCAAACGGTGTGTACTTACCTGATACTGAATTATTTGCCGGTCAACATGTGTTTAAAGCCAATGCGAGTGTAATTGAGGTATTAAAAGAAAATAATGCCCTAATGCATCATCATGCATTAACGCACAGCTACCCACATTGCTGGCGCCATAAAACGCCTATTATTTTCCGTGCCACACCACAATGGTTTGTTAGCATGGATCAGGCTAACTTGCGCCAAGATTCACTGGCTGAAATTAAAAATACTCAGTGGTTACCTGAATGGGGCGAAAGCCGTATTGCTAACATGGTTGAAGGCCGCCCTGATTGGTGTATTTCACGCCAACGTACTTGGGGTGTACCTATTGCGCTGTTTGTTGATAAAGACACGGGTGCATTACACCCAAATACTCAAGAGCTGATTGAGCAAGCAGCAGCGCTTGTTGAAAAGTCAGGTATTCAAGCTTGGTATGACTTAGACCCAGCTACTTTACTAGGTGAAGAAGACGCACAACAATACATGAAAGTGCAAGACACACTCGATGTGTGGTTTGATTCAGGTGTAACTCATGCCTGTGTTGTTGATGCGCGTGAAGATTTAACCGGTCCTGCTGATTTATACCTAGAGGGTTCAGATCAACACCGTGGTTGGTTTATGTCATCAATGATGACCTCTGTGGCAATTAATGGTCATGCACCTTACAAGCAAGTACTTACGCATGGCTTTACGGTTGATGAAAACGGCCGCAAAATGTCTAAGTCATTAGGCAATGTTATTTCACCACAAAATGTGATGAATAAACTAGGTGCTGATATTTTACGTTTATGGGTAGCATCAACTGATTACACGGCAGAAATGACGGTATCAGATGAAATATTCAAACGTTCAGCAGATCGCTACCGTCGTATTCGTAACACTAGCCGTTACTTACTTGCTAACCTTAGCGGTTTTGATCCAAAAACAGATCAAGTTGCTATTGATGATATGGTTGAGCTTGATAAGTGGATTGTAGGGCGTGCTGCACAGTTACAAGATGATATTTTAGCGGCGTACGATAGCTACCAAATGCTATTAGTGACGCAAAAGCTAATGAACTTCTGTACCGGCGAGTTAGGCTCGTTCTACTTAGACGTTATAAAAGATCGTCAGTACACGGCAAAAAGCGACAGTCATGCACGTCGTTCTTGTCAAACCGCGCTGTACCACATTGCTGAAGCAATGACGCGTTGGATGGCACCAATCATGAGCTTTACAGCACAAGAAATTTGGGAAGCACTTCCAGGTGAGCGCAGTGACTATGTATTTACTTCAACTTGGTATGAGGGCTTACAAGCGCCAACTACGACCAAGTTTAGTAATGAAGATTGGCAAGCTATTTTAAATGTGCGTGACGAAGTGAACCGTCTGCTAGAAGCTGCACGTAAAGAAGAAGTGATTGGCGCTACATTACAAGCAACGGTTAATCTTTTTGCAAGTAAAGAACTTGCTACAAAACTGGCTGCACTAGGTGATGAACTTCGCTTTGTGTTACTTACTTCAGCTGTAAATGTTACTGAAGTAGAGAGCCAGCCTGCAGACTCACAAGCAACCGAAATTGAAGGTTTATACATTAGCGTATCAGCAACTGATGCTAAAAAGTGTGAGCGTTGCTGGCATTATAGTGAAGATGTAGGCGTTGAGCCTGCGCACCCTGAAATCTGTGGTCGTTGTGTTAGTAACGTTGACGGTGAAGGTGAAAAGCGTCAATTCGCTTAGGAGTTGTTTTTAGTGAGCAAACTAGCCCAAAAAAGTGGTTTAGTGTGGCTTTGGTTGAGTCTATTACTACTAGTAATAGACTTTGCCAGTAAAACACTGGTTGTAAACACCATGGCCTATGGTGAGTCAATTAATCTACTGCCTGTTTTTAGTATCACTTATGTACATAATTACGGTGCAGCTTACAGCTTTTTAAGCGAAGCGGGTGGCTGGCAACGTTGGTTTTTAAGTGTAATAGCAATTGCAATTAGTTGTTTGTTGGTATGGTGGTTAAAGCGCCTTCCTGCGTCTAATAAAGTATTGTGCGGTGCATACTCGTTAGTGTTAGCGGGTGCTATTGGTAACTTATACGACCGTGTTGCTTATGGTTACGTTATTGACTTTTTACATGTGTTTTACGAAGACTCACATTTCCCCGTATTTAATATTGCAGATTGTGCTATTTGTGTAGGCGCTGCGTTATTACTATTTGACGCCTTTACAGGCGAAGAACCAAAGGAGCATAAAGCATGAGCCAAGCTGTAATTGGTGAAAACTCAGACGTTATTTTTCATTTTTCTATTAAACTAGAAGATGGCTCTGCCGCTGACTCAACAAAAGTGCATAACAAACCTGCCAAGCTCACTATGGGTGATGGCAGTTTAACCGCTAACTTTGAAAAATGTTTGCTTGGCCTAACCGCGGGTGAAAGCAAAACATTTGAGCTTGAGCCTGAAGATGCCTTTGGTCAACCAAATCCAGATAATATTTATTATGTAGATCGTAGTAAGTTTGGTGCAGAAACACCGGCTAAAGTAGGTGCGATTATTGCGTTCACTCAACCTGATGGTACTGAACTTCCGGGTTTGGTTCGTGAAGTGCAAGGTGAGTCAGTTACTATCGATTTTAATCACCCATTAGCGGGTCAGCGTTTAACGTTTGAGGTTGATATTATTGAGGTGCAAGGCTAATGGAAATATTATTAGCTAATCCACGAGGCTTTTGCGCCGGTGTTGACCGCGCAATTAGTATTGTTGAGCGCGCTTTAGATATTTTTGAAAAGCCAATCTATGTGCGTCACGAAGTGGTGCATAACCGTTATGTGGTTGATGGTTTAAAAAATCGCGGTGCCGTATTTGTTGAAGAACTTGATCAGGTTCCTGACGATAGTATTGTTATTTTCAGTGCTCATGGTGTATCTCAGGCTGTTCGCTCAGAGGCTAAACGTAGAGAGTTAAAAGTATTTGATGCAACCTGCCCATTAGTGACTAAAGTGCATATGGAAGTAACCCGTGCTAGTAGAAAAGGCATTGAATGCATTTTAATTGGTCACCACGGACACCCTGAAGTTGAGGGTACCATGGGGCAATACGATAATCAGCAAGGTGGTATTTATCTTGTTGAAACAGTTGATGATGTATTAAAGCTTGATGTAAAAAATGCGGATAACCTTTTTTACTGCAGCCAAACAACTCTATCAGTAGATGACACTGCCGATGTGATTGATGCTTTACGTAGTAAATTTCCTACAATTGATGGTCCACGTAAAGATGATATTTGCTATGCAACACAGAACCGCCAAGATGCGGTTCGTGATTTAGCTGATAAAGTGAATGTGTTATTAGTTGTGGGTGCTAAAAATAGCTCTAACTCTAATCGTTTACGGGAACTTGCCGATAAAATGGGTACACAAGCCTACTTAATAGATGATGCTAGTAATGTTGAAGCATCATGGTTTGATGGTATCAACAGTGTAGGTGTGACTGCCGGTGCGTCAGCTCCTGAAGTATTAGTTCAGCAAGTCATTACACGCTTAAAAGAGCTTGGTGGCAAACAAGTAACAGAAAACCCAGGTGAAGAAGAAAACATTGTTTTTGCTGTGCCAGTAGAGCTGCGTTAGTCTATTAATAGATAAAAGGAGAGTCGAATGAGTAAGCAACTGACACCAGATGCACTACTTTTTTCGGCCCTTTTTAATGAGCGTGGTGTACTTGCATCCCTCATAGTAACCCAAGTCGTGGCTATTATTTTAGCTTTTGCTCCTAATGCTGGCGGTGAGATATGGCTGCATTTGGGAGAGATTAGTTTATTTCTCCATGTAACCGTATTAGTAAGCACCTCTTTTATATATATTTGTCGCCGATTTCTTGCAAAACAGCCTCAGTTTATTCAGCTTAGTTTTTTTATTGCTGTATATAGTTTGAGTACTGCTTTATTTAGTCTGGCTTTTTCTCATATTGCTTTTGATATAGAAAACGAAAAACAACTTACGTTTTTTGTGTTACGTAATTGCATTATTGTATTTTTGCTTACCTCACTTTTTGTACAATTTTTGCTTATTCATTTTGAAAAAGAACAGCAAGCCAAAGCACTCTCTCGTGCAGAGCTTGATGCTTTGCAGGCGCGGATCAGACCCCATTTTTTATATAATAGTTTGAATACGGCAGCAGAATTAACGCATCATGATGTTGAGGCTGCAGAGCATGCTATTTTAGCATTAGCGGCGCTTTCGCAGGCTGCAATGCGGTCAGGGCAAAGTGTATTACTCAGTGATGAAATAGTATTAACTAAACAATATATTGCTCTTGAGTCATGGCGTTTTGCTGAGCGCTTACAGGTTAAGTGGTCATTACCAGAAAATCTCCCTGCGCTCTATATTCCATATCTAACATTACAACCTTTGGTAGAGAACGCAGTATGCCATGGTGTAGAGCCCAGCCAAAGTGGTGCTACCATTAGTATTGAACTGCATGTTACAACACATTATTTAACCTTGATTGTAACTAATCCTGTGTCTGCTGAAGCGGCTAATACTAGAGAGCATAACGGTATGGCAATTGATAATATCCGTTCTCGTTTAAGTATTTATTATAAAGATCAGGCGCAACTGACAATAACTAACAAAGAAAATAAATTTAGAGTTAAAGTGGTTATTCCAAAACAAACAGAGCACATGTTATGAATGCACTGATTGTAGATGATGAGCCTTTAGCCAGAGCACGCTTAAAACGTTTACTTAGTCAGAGCCATACATCTATTCAAGTGCAAGGTGAGGCCGGTAATGGCAATGACGCTTTAATAAAAATAAAAAAACTTCAGCCTGATTTAGTGTTTTTAGATGTTGATATGCCAGGCTTAAATGGCATCGAAGTGGCCAATCAACTCAATAGCTTTGCGGTTCCGCCGGCAATTATTTTTATAACTGCTCACCCTGAGCATGCACTTGATGCGTTGCAACTAAATGCAGCAGGGTATTTGGTAAAACCTATATCAGTAAAAAGTTTGCAACATGCATTACAACAGCTAGGACGTTTAAACAGAGTACATCTGCAACAGCAACAAACAGAAAAAGTAACGTATCAACTGGCTGGCACTATCAGAAGTGTTGAAATAGAGAGTATTTTTTATTTTAACGCAGAGGAAAAGTATACCAAGGTTGTGTTTGATCAAGGGGAAGCTTTAATTGAGGACAGTTTAAAGCATCTTGAAATGCAATACCCGCATCATTTATTAAGAATTCATCGACATACTTTGGTGAATAAAAACAAAATTATTGCCCTACATACGCTTCAAAACCATCAACATGTTATTGAACTTGATGGTTGTACTACTTTGTTAGCTGTAAGTCGTCGTGCACTCAAAAGCGTAAAAAGTGAACTTTAATACGCCTACCTATTAACCGCTTATCAACATAATTAACCGTTAGTCATGGTTCTAGTTGAATCTAATCTGTAATTGCATACACTTATTATCAGGTAATTATTATTTGGTTTTACTATGTATTTGAGTACGTTTAAATTGCAAAAAGGTTTTACCCTTATTGAAGTCCTAATTGCGTTTATTATTCTCAGCTTTGGTTTATTGGGCGCTGTAGCCATGCAAGCAAAAGCAAAGCAAGCAAGCTTTGATTCAATGCAACGTGCTGCTGCTGTTGCGCTTGGTAATGATATTATTCAACGTATTCGAGCTAATGATACTTCGCAGCTCGCGACCCTTTACGATGTAGAGTTTACTAGTGAAACCACTAAGAAATCGTCTAAAACATGTTTTACAAGCTCATGTAGCAACGCGCAAATAGCTAGTTTAGATATCGAGCAATGGAAACGTGCTATTCGAGCCCGAGAGAATACCGGATCACTTGATGGTGCAACTGTGTGTATTAACCCTGAAGTGGTAGCGGGTTCTGGTGGGAAAGCATATAACCTTGAGGTTATTGTTTCTTGGCAGGGTCGACAAGAATTTAAAGCAAGTGAGGCGACAGGTAAGATTAGTTGTGGCGTCGCAGATAAAAAGCGTCGCTTAGTCGTGCTTAATAGCTATGTATACGTTAGGAGCTAAAATGAAGCAAACAGGATTTACACTCATTGAAATGATGATATCTCTATTTATAGGGGGATTAATTTTGGGTGGGGTAATGTTTACTTATATCGGTATGAAAGTAACCACCAAAGACACAATGACTATAGGCGAGTTACAAGAGTCAGGCCGTTTAGCTATAAATATTATGCAACGAGATATTGAGCAAGTTGGTTTTTGGGGAACATTTTATGATGATTCATTTACCGCTGCAAACACATCATCATTGTCAAATCCTACTAATGACTGCTTTGAAGGAGCTAACAATGGCAGTTTTCCAGATTTAACGAGTAGTAGTAACTTTAGATCTTTATACGCTAAAACGGCGGCAAGTTCTAATGAGCTCAACTGTGTAAAAAACCCAATTAAAGGGACTGATATTTTACAGGTTAAGTTTTTACAAGGTAATCAACTAGAAGTTGATGCCTCAGGTGTTAATGAAACGCAAAGCGATGAGAATTATTTTATTGCTGAGCAAGAAAATGCACGCTTTGAGCGAGGTATTGTTGACCCTACTAGCGTAAATATCAATGCGTCGGTATGGCCGTATAGTCATCACAGCTATTATATTTCAGAGCAAACTTATACGGTAAATAATAAGAACCTTACTGTACCGGCACTAATGCGAAAGCGTTTAGTAGGCGGGTCTATAAATACTGAAACTATAATGGAAGGCGTGGAAAATATGCGTTTTGTTTTTGGTTTAGATACTACCAACGATAGTCGCGTTGATATCTATAAAAGCATCAGTGATATGAACGCCAGCGACTGGGAAAACCGTAGAGGTATTTTAACAGTACAAGTTTTCTTACTGATCAGAGCATTGCAGCCAGATCCAGGCCTTAAAATTAAGAACCAAACGTACATATTAGGGGAAGATGCTAATAGTCGCTCTCTTACTTTTTCAGATAATTTCAGACGAACTGTTTTCACGACGACTATTCGTTTAAATAATGTGGGAGCAAATTTATGGCGTATTTAACTCATATGAAAAAGAAACAACAGGGTGTTGTACTTATTACAGCACTTATTATGGTGATAGCAGTGACAGGAATTGCGGTTACTTTAATGAGTAGCAGCAGTATTGATATTAAAATTACAAATGCAGCTCAAGAGCGTGAAGTTGCAGAAAATCAACTAATTGGTGAAGTACAGCGCATTATTGCTGATGAAGCTAGTAAAGGGGCTGCTAATCAGTTCTTTTTAACCCCTGAAGAAGTATCAGATAACGGTGTTGTTATGGCTGAACGCGATGATATGAAAAGCAATATGATTAACTTAAACAATGGTGTACTTGATTTAGAATGCCCTCGTCGTTTTAATTTTACTGCTGGCATTTCATGCAACATGGTGCAAGTTTCTACAACCATAGAGTACGGCTCCAAAAGTAAACACCAACTAACAATTGTTACCGGCGTAGCCCAAGAGATGGCTAGCATAAGTAAGGGGTTTTAATATGAAACTTACACTAAACAGAATGTTCATGCCTATATTTGCAATATTAATTGGCATGTCAGCTCATGCTGAAGATATAGAGCTGTATGTTAACCATAATGTGGAGACAGATGAAAAGCCACGCGTAATTATGATTTTTGATACATCAGGCAGTATGGCTTGGGATGTAAACGATGGCAATGCCTGTTACATGAGAAGCGGTAATCGTTATTACGAGGTCGATTGTTTTGAAAGTAAAGACAGCTATAAACGTAATGAGCAATGTTACAAACGAACTAGCTACTACAATTATGAAGCCACATGTAGTGATAGTCGTTTAAGAGTTGCACAAAATGCGATTACGCAATTAGTGAACGATAATGATGATATTGAATTTGGTTTAATGCGTTTTAATGGCAGTAGTGGCGGTTATGTACTAGCCAGAGTAGGTGCTGAAAAGTCAACGTTGCTCAATAAAATTGATGAGCTACCTGCTAGTGGGTCAACCCCATTAACTGAAACATTATGGGAAGCGTATTTATACATAACAGGCCAAGATGTTTACTATGGCGATAACACTAATAATCGAGATTTTACCGCTGAGTCATCAGGAGTTTATAAATCACCTTTTGCCCCAGTAGCGGGTGAGCCATTACGTTGTGACAATAGTATCAACATTATTTTAATGACAGATGGAGATCCTACCAACGATTCTAATAGAAATAATGACATATTTAACCTTCATGAGGATTATTTTTCTGAAAATGCGCCTGTTGTCAGCAATAGTTATTTGGCAGCGCTGGCAAAAATTATCCATGGTACAGATGATGTAAAAGTTGATTTGTATAGCAAAACCAATAATGTACTAGATATTGGTCGTGTATTTCCTATTGGCTTTGGTACTGGAATGAGTAACTCAGGTAAAAACTTACTTACTGAGACTGCAGACTATGGCGGTGGGCAATATTTGCATGCCAATACTGCAGCACAACTGTCAGACGCACTTAAAAATACGATTTCTCGTATTCGTGAAGTAAACGATAGTTTTTCATCGCCATCAGTGGCCAGCAATAACGTAGACCAAACTCGCAGCCGTGATGCTCTTTACTTTGCTATGTTTTATCCTGAAACAGGGGCTCGCTGGCGTGGTAACCTCAAAAAGTTAAAAATTACAGGCAATCAGATTGTTGATGCGACTAACAAGCTTGCTCTTAATAGCGACGGTTTAATTTCAAAAGATGCAAAAACATTTTGGCTACCTGCGGGCCAACCCGCTGATGGTAATGCGGTTGCACAAGGTGGCGTAAATCATTATCTAAGTACGATAGATCCACTAGCTCGTAATTTATTCACTGAAAATCAAGGCTCTATTGTTAGCTTTGATACTTCGGTTGTCAGCGATATTCTTAGTGGTATTGTTGATAACCCGCTAACCTTAACAAGCCAAGATGTTAATTGGGCTAGAGGGGTCGACGTTGATGATGAGGATAAAGATGGCTCTTCGCAAGATCAACGCTCTGATATTTTTGGCGACCCATTACATTCCAAGCCTATTGCTATCGACTATGGCAGTGATGATATACGAATTCTTATAGGAACAAATGCCGGGTTTTTACATATGTTTAAAGATGCTGGCGAGACTGTAAGCGAAAGTTGGGCGTTTATACCTTCAGCATTATTTGACATTATTAAGCCACTCAGAAATAAACAAGCAGATAGCAAGGTATATGGCATGGACGGCCCTATCAGTGTTTACTTTAGTAATAAGAGTTTGAATAGCGAAGGTTTAAATGACGGTATTATAGATGCTAGCAAAGGAGATGCTGTTTGGGCTTTTGCTGGTATGCGTCGTGGTGGTAAGAATTACTATGGCTTAGATATTACAAATCCGAACCAGCCAAAGCGCCTTTGGAGCAAACCAATTGAAGGCGGCAAAGGCGATTTTACGGAATTAGCACAAACATGGTCAAAACCGCAAATAGCTTATATTAAAGCTTTTGGTAATAAACCTTTACTCGTATTTGGTGCAGGTTACGATACAAATAAAGACGCGGCTATAAGAGCTGAGGATTCCCGTGGTCGAGGCATTTATATTGTTGAAGCAAAAACAGGTAGCTTAGTGTGGGCATTAACCCCAAATAGCAATGGTTTTAAAGGTAAACATAGCATTGCCGCTGATTTAACTACGCTTGATTCAGATTATGACGGCTATATTGACCGAATTTATGCTTCAGACACCGGTGGTAATATTTGGCGAATTGATATGCCAGGAGAAGATAGCAGTGAGTTTAGTCACTTTAAACTTGCTGAGCTTGGTAGCAATCAAAATACCCAAGACAGGCGCTTCTTTTATAAGCCTCTGATTGCGCGTACTTTGTTTAGTAAAGTAACAGAGACGACCATCAACGGTGATAAAGTTATTACCCGTTTAGATACTCCTTATGATGCTGTTGTTATCGGCAGCGGCAATCGTTCAAAACCAACGAATACAAATGAGCAAGATCAGTTGTTTATGATTCGTGATGAAAATACGCTGACACGCTCATTTAAAATCAATGCGCCTGCGGCAGTTAAACCCTCCGACTTAATGATTATGAACGATGACCCGTTTGGTAATACTTTAGATGACATAGATGGTTTTAATCTTGTTGAAGCTGAGTTGGCAAAAAAGAAAGGGTGGCGCTACGAATTAGCCAAAGGTGAAAAGTCATTAGCTGCAGCTACCGTTGTTGGCGGAGTTGCTTATTTTACTTCTTTCACGCCAGCATCTGATGCCGTTGTCGAGAATCAATGTTCTTTAAGTGGAGGCGGTGGTGCGCTTTATGCGTTTCATTTGCATTACGGTACAAAGGTGTATGAACAGCTCAAATTTGTAACCAGTTACGATGTGCCCGATACACCACAGCTATACTTTGGTTCTTCTTGCGTGGATGCTAATGCCGATGGACAGTGTGATGATGGTCCTGATGGTCCTGATGGTCCTGATGGTCCCGATGGTCCTGATGGTCCTGAAAGGAAGCCACCCGAAAGTAAATTTTATTTCCCTGGTCCTTTAATTAAAGGTGATTCCAAACCATTTGTACCCGGTAACATTTCAGGGCCTGGTCTAAAAATCGAAGATGGAACTATAAAGTTACTAGAGAGTGGCAACAGTGGCTTTGGCTTTAAAACGCAGCAAACATATATTTATAAGCGTGAAGAAAACGATGAGATAAACAATTAAGGGCTGTATATGAATAAGACACAACAAGGATTTACATTAATTGAGGTAATGATCACAGTAGCGATTGTTGGCATTATTGCTGCAATTGCATTGCCGAATTACACAGAGTATGTAAAAAGGGCATCACGCGCAGAAGCTGCATCTGCGCTGTTAGATGCGGCAAATAAGCAAGAGCAATACTTTGTAGATAACCGAGTTTATTCAACTTCGTTTAGTGACTTAGGTATTCAAAGTAAAACTGAAAACGGGCATTTTGAGTTAGCAATAAATGTGGTTAATAGTAATGAATTTACAATTACAGCGAAACCCATCGCTGGAGCTGTTAAAGGGGATGCTGATTGTACTGAATTGTCTATTAATGATTTAGGCTTAAAAGGGGCTAAAGGCAGCAAAGGTAAATCAGATATAACCTATTGCTGGGGTAGATGATGCTAATTAACCTTACTCTGAATTGTATACCTATCTCAAGCAGCTATTTTTAGCGCTAATTGCGTTGAACCTACTTGCAATAGGCCAGCTACTGACGTGAAGTCTGGCTTTTTACACTGTAAACCCCCTAACTAGAATTCAGGTTAGTTATTTTTGCATCTATTTGTGGACTTTATCCTTATGCGACCTGTTTGACTTATAGATAGAGCAAGCCCTTCAAGGTTTGCTTTTTCACTATTAGGGCAATAGATAAAAGTACCATTTTGAAAGCCATTTAAAGAGCCGTCGGGTCTAAAAGTTATTGCAGTTCGGGGGTACTCTAAGCTATCAGAGGGATGGGTATGTTCAAAGGTACTAATAAGACGTTCGTCATTATCCAAAGATGTTGACTTGTCATGATCAGTAAAAAGTGACACACCCGTGTGCCACTCACCATCTAAACATTGTTTATCTTTCAAAGCGCACAGCGTTACGTAGTTGCCATGCTCTATAGCATAAAGACGTGCTAAATTAATATTTCGGTGTAATAGACTAACCTGATTATCTGCGCGATTGAGCGCCAAGAAGTCAGGAGCAAACGACAAAGAGAGTTGACTCAGTATTGCAATAACTAAAATGGTTACTAGTAATTCTACTAACGTAACGCCATCGTTTTTGTGAACACTTATAATTAACTTCATCCCTGAAGCCTTACATTGAACAGTCCATTATATTAGTTTAGTAAATAATCAAAAAACGACAAAGTATGAAATGGCTTTTAGCTGCAGGTTTGAGTTGTGTCACCTATATAAAAAGCAGTTCCTGATTGAGACAGTGTTAACCCTTTATTATTTTCATTAGTACCATTAGGGCAAAAAATAAAATTTCCAGGTTTAGTGGTGATACGACCGCTGGTGTTAAACCGTATCCGTCTATCTCCAGCTGTGAATGTTACCTTATCATTAAGGCTAATTTTTTCCATGACGCGAATTAAGCTGTCAGAGGAAGAATTATATTGACCATCATTATTTGCATCAATAAAGGTTATAATAACTTTATTACGATCCCACCTTGCTCGGCATTGCATACTATCATCATTGTTTTTAACCTCCGAATGCTGAGCTGCACAAATAACCACAATCTCATCAGTACTAGCTGCTTGTGAGCGCGCAAAACTAATATTACGCTTAAGCTCCAATAAAAAGTTTTCGCCTCGATTTTCTTCCAGCATATCGCTACTATTCCATATTGCAATACTTGCTATTATTGCAACAATAGCAACGGTAACCATTAACTCTAATAGAGTAAATCCTGTATGCTTGGTTTTCATATAAATCTCATTAACTCGGTGATGTTGAAAGGTCAACAGACCCTAGTATAGTTATTTTTATTAAAATAATCATACCATGATTATTTTTCACCTGTGCTATTCAATCACTTTGTTTGCTATGAACCTCATGATTGTCTAAAATCGAGGCAACTGAGGCTTTCAAAAGTAACTAATATGAAAAAAATAGAAGCAATCATTAAACCGTTTAAGCTCGATGATGTGCGCGAAGCACTATCTGATGTTGGCATTACGGGTATGACAGTAAGTGAAGTCAAAGGGTTTGGTCGTCAAAAAGGTCACACCGAGCTATACCGTGGCGCAGAGTATATGGTTGATTTCTTACCAAAGGTAAAGTTAGATATTGTGCTTGGTGATGAAGATGTTGAACGCGCTATTGATGTGATTGTTAAAACCGCACAGACAGGCAAAATTGGTGATGGTAAAATATTTGTCACTGAGGTAGAGCGTGTTGTTCGTATTCGTACTGCAGAAGAAGATGAAGACGCGATATAATCGTAGTCTTGAGTAAAAAAGGCGCTACTTTTATTTGAAAGTAGCGCCTTTTTCGTATTATTTATTTCTACTGTTAAATTTGCGCGTTTGCGCTGCATTCTCACTTAATTCAGTCAATCCAAGCTTATCGTAGCTTTTTTCCATCATGGCTAGTGCCGCATCCAAGTAGCTACTTTGTGAGTAGTGCTCTACCACAAACTTACCGCGATTCGCAGCTGCTAAATAGGCTTCACGTTCGTAGTAGTAAGTCGCAACTTTTAGCTCGTAACGTGCCATGCGGTTTAATAGCCAAACTAAACGACGTTTTGCTTCTGGCGCATAGTCACTTTCTGGAAAACGTTTAACTAAGGTTGATAGATCGGTATAAGCTACACGGGTACGTTTAGCGTCTCTGTCGGCTCTATCTACACCAAAGTACTCTTGGAAAGCATTTTTATCCGCTTTAATATTAACCAAGCCACGCATGTAGTACATGTAATCTAAATCTTTGTGGTTTGGGTTTAAGCGAATAAAACGGTCAATGGTAGCAAGTGCCTGCTCTGTATTACCTGACTGGTAATGTGCGTACACTAAATCCATTTGTACTTGTTTTGAAAACGGGCCAAACGGGTAGCGAGAATCAATTGCCGCTAACAGTTCAATTGCACGTGCGTATAAACCAGAATCAAGCGTTTGTTTTGCATCTTCATATAGTGCTTGTGCTGATCTGTTTGGTACTCGTTGAATGTCTTCTTGGTCAGGTGCAGACGAACAAGCCCCTAAACTAAGCACTGAAACTGAAAAAACAATGGCGAATGCACGTTTCCCTATTTTATTTATCATTTTATTTGTTACCTTCGATGTCTTCGGCTAGGCCAAGTGGGTAAAACCGAGTAAACTATGTGTATTATGTTATGCTTTTATTAAAAGCGATTCTAACCCAGTCAAGCAAAGCTTGCACTGGTAAATTGGGTAAAGTTACTAATGTCAGAGCAAATATCTCTCCAAGCCGAGGTCCCAACAGACTTAGGTGGTAAACGTCTAGACCAAGTATTAGCACAATTGTTCCCTGATTATTCACGATCACGGATAAAAACGTGGATTTTAGATGATAAAATCACCGTTGACGGCGAAATTTTCAACACCCCGCGTGAAAAATTACTCGGTGGTGAAGTTGTGGCTGTTGAAACAACAATAGAAGCACCTCGTGAATACGAAGCACAAGATATCAAATTAAACATCGTTTATGAAGACGATGATATTTTAGTTATCAACAAACCAATGGGACTAGTGGTTCATCCTGGTGCAGGCAATCCTGACGGTACGGTGTTAAATGCGTTACTTCATCATTTTCCAGACATTATTAACGTGCCACGCGCGGGTATAGTGCATCGCCTAGATAAAGACACCACAGGTTTAATGGTTGTCGCGAAAACGATTCAAGCACAAACTCACCTGGTGAAAGCCTTACAAAAGCGCGAAAATTTCACACGTGAATATGAAGCGTTATGTAATGGTACTATGACTGCCGGTGGTATGGTTGAAAAAGCGATTGGCCGCCATCCAACTCAGCGTACGCATATGGCAGTTCATGAAATGGGTAAACCAGCGATTACGCATTACCGTGTGGCAGAAAAGTTTCGTGCTCATACTCGTTTGCGTTTACGCCTTGAAACCGGACGTACGCATCAAATTCGCGTGCATATGGCGTACTTAAACCACCCATTAATTGGCGATCAATCTTATGGCGGTCGTCCTCGTCCACCAAAAGGAGCAACGCCTGAGCTGTTTGAGTTACTGCGTAGCTTTAAGCGTCAAGCGCTCCATGCTGTTAAATTAAGCATTGCTCATCCAATTACCGGTGAAATGATGACCTGGCAAGCACCTATCCCTGATGATATGGTCCAGATGACACAAGCACTGCGTGAAGATACAAAAGCAAATCCAGACATAGCTAGTTAATTATGTCTGGCTTATCAGCTACATGGCAATCTATTCAGGGTGTAGGCACATTGAGTACTACACGGGATGGAGGCGTATCAAAGCCTCCATTTGATAGCTTGAATTTAGGATTGCATGTAGGTGATAACAACCAAGATGTATTAACCAATCGAGCGCATGTAAATAGTTACATATCTAATCCTGCTGTTTGGTTAAATCAGGTTCATAGCGCTGATGTAATTAGAGTGGATGAAGGGTTTGATTTTAACCAAACTCTGACGGGGGATGCGCTTTACACGCAATTATATAATCAACCTTTAGCTATAATGACCGCTGACTGTTTACCTATTTTACTTACCTCAAGCGATGGCCAAGAAGTGGCTGCAATTCACGCCGGTTGGCGAGGGTTAGTGCAAGGAATTATTAATAATACAGTTAGCTGTTTTAAACATGAGCCAGCGAATTTACATGCGTGGTTAGGTCCTGCAATAGGGGCTGACCAATTTGAAGTCGGCCAAGAGGTCGTTGCAACATTTACAGCCAACAATCCAGCTTTGCATGATGCGTTTAAACGTCAAAATAACGATAAATATTTAGCTGATATTTATTACATAGCGCGTATTTTGCTAAACCAACGGGGTGTTGTGAATATTAGTGGTGGTGAATACTGCACGTTCTCTCAAAAAAATCAGTTTTTTTCTTATCGACGTGACGGCCAAACCGGTCGTATGGCAAGTTTGATCTGGCGCAAGTAAATTACTATTAAGTGATTATTTTTCCCTCAATACCTTGAACAAATCCGCTAACATACCCATTTATAAAGTAATTCGTTTTTTTATAGGTAAACCCCCATGCGTTTAGATAGATTTACAAGTAAATTTCAGTCTGCGCTTTCAGATGCGCAATCATTAGCGCTAGGTCGCGATCATCAATTTATTGAACCCGTTCACCTTATGTATGCTTTATTAAAGCAAAGTGGTTCAAGTGTGCGTGCCTTGTTTGCACAAATGGGCATTAGTATTGACGAGCTCAATACCAAACTATCTCAAGAGATAGAAAAGTTATTTAAAGTGGAAGGTGTTGGTGGCGATGTGCAATTGTCAAACAACATGGTTTCACTTATTAATCTGTGTGACAAGTATGCTCAAAAACGCAAAGATAAATATATCTCAAGCGAACTGTTTGTTTTAGTTGCATGTGAAGATAAAGGGCCGCTTGGCAGTGTATTTAAAGCACTTAATATCACTGCTAACAAAGTTGAAACTGCCATAGAAGCAATTCGCGGTGGTCAAAAAGTTGATGATCCTAATGCTGAAGAAACTCGTCAAGCACTTGAAAAGTACACTATTGATTTAACTGAGCGGGCGGAGCAAGGTAAGCTTGACCCTGTAATCGGCCGTGATGATGAAATTCGTCGCACCATCCAAGTATTACAACGCCGCACCAAAAACAATCCTGTGTTAATTGGTGAGCCTGGGGTGGGTAAAACCGCGATTGCCGAAGGGCTTGCGCAACGTATTATTAATGGGGAAGTGCCAGAGGGCTTAAAAAACAAGCGCGTACTCTCGCTTGATTTAGGCGCGTTGGTTGCTGGGGCCAAATACCGAGGTGAATTTGAAGAGCGTTTAAAATCAGTTTTAAATGAATTGGCCAAAGAAGAAGGCCAAGTGATTTTGTTTATTGATGAAATTCATACCATTGTTGGCGCTGGTAAAAGTGATGGCGCTATGGATGCGGGTAACATGTTAAAACCTGCATTAGCACGTGGTGAACTTCATTGCGTAGGTGCAACGACCTTAGATGAATATCGTAAATACATTGAAAAAGATGCTGCACTTGAGCGCCGTTTCCAAAAAGTATTAATTGAAGAGCCATCGGTTGAAGATACTATCGCTATATTACGTGGTCTAAAAGAGCGTTACGAATTACATCACTCAGTGGAAATCACCGATCCGGCAATTGTTGCTGCAGCGCAGTTATCGCATCGCTATATTAGTGATCGCCAATTACCTGATAAAGCAATTGATTTAATTGACGAAGCGGGCTCTTCTATTCGACTGCAAATTGATTCAAAACCTGAAGCCTTAGATAAGTTAGAGCGTCGTATCATTCAATTAAAAATTGAAGATAACGCCCTGGCTAAAGAAAAAGACGAGGCGAGTCAAAAGCGCCGTGCAGAAATGGTTGAGCTGATCACTGAGCTTGAAGTGCAATACCGTGAGCTCGATGAAGTATGGAATGCCGAAAAAGCGTCTTTGCAAGGTACGCAAGTCATTAAAGCTGAGCTTGAACAGGCACGACTTGATTTAGAAGTGGCACGCAGAGCAAGCGATTTACAGCGCATGTCAGAACTGCAATATGGCCGTATACCCGAGCTTGAGCGTAAGCTTGATTTAGCATCACAAGCCGAAATGCAAGAAATGAGCTTACTTAAAAACCAAGTGGGCGAAGATGAAATAGCTGAGATTTTATCACGTTGGACTGGTATTCCGGTGGCACGTATGCTTCAAGGTGAGCGTGAAAAGCTATTGCAAATGGAAACGCAATTACATAATAAAGTGATAGGGCAAGATGAAGCGGTAGTTGCGGTGGCTAATGCCATTCGTCGTTCTCGCGCAGGGCTTGCTGATCCGAATCGTCCTATTGGCTCATTTTTATTCTTAGGACCAACAGGGGTGGGTAAAACAGAGCTAACGAAAGCATTGGCTGGCTATATGTTTGACACCGAAAGTGCCATGGTACGCATTGATATGTCTGAGTTTATGGAAAAACACTCAGTGGCGCGTTTAGTTGGTGCTCCTCCTGGTTATGTAGGTTACGAAGAAGGGGGCTACTTAACGGAAGCCGTTCGTCGTAAGCCGTATTCGGTTATCTTGCTTGATGAAATAGAAAAAGCGCATCCAGATGTGTTTAATATTTTATTACAAGTTCTTGATGATGGTCGTTTAACAGATGGTCAAGGCCGTACTGTTGATTTTAAAAATACGGTTATCATTATGACCTCTAACTTAGGTTCAGACATTATCCAAGAGCAATCGGGGAGTAATGACTATGACGAGCTTAAAACTAAGGTAATGGGTGTACTGCATAATGAATTCAGGCCTGAGTTTATTAACCGTATTGATGAAACAGTAGTGTTCCACTCGCTTGCACATAGCCATATTAAAGAAATCGCAGATATACAGTTAAGTAAATTGCGTGAACGATTAACTGAGATGGGTTATTTACTTGAATTGACAGATGCTGCGCTTGAGCGGATTGCTGCTAGTGGTTTTGACCCGGTTTATGGCGCTCGCCCACTTAAGCGTGCAATACAACAAACTATTGAAAATCCGTTAGCACAAAAGCTGCTTAATAATGATTTTCAACCAGGCTGCATCATTGTTATTGATGCAAGTGGTGAGGGCTTAGAGTTTACTAGCCGATAATCTGAGCACAGTAAAGAGCCGCTGAAAATAGCGGCTTTTTTGTTTTTGATTTAAGTGGGTGGATTAAACTTTAAAGGTAAGCAATAAATCATTTACTTTTCGTGAGCCTTCCACCAATTTAGCAGCGCCATGCGCTACGCTATAACTAAGCTGTAAATTGTCATCCCCCAAACCTTTAATTTTTTCAACATTGCTGCCAATGTCTCTACTTACCACTTGTTGTTGCTCTGCGGCAGCTGAAATATCGGTGGCAAGCTGTGAAATTTCACTAATTTGAGTAAAAATACTATCCAGCTCTTGCTGCGTTTGACCTGTAGTGTTCACACAGTCATCGGCTTGTTGTTTTGTGCTCTGCATGATTTTAGACCAGCTAAACAAGGTATCTTGAATCTCTTTAATGGAGCTATGAATTTGTGCTGTGGCGTTTTGAGTACGTGAAGATAATGCGCGCACTTCATCAGCGACCACCGCAAAACCCCGACCATGCTCACCAGCACGGGCAGCTTCAATCGCAGCGTTAAGTGCTAACAAATTGGTTTGCTCTGCAATGCCTTCTATTTCACTCATTACCTGACCAATTTTATCGGCCTCAGAGGCAAGTCCTGTGGCTGTGGTTGCCGCTTGCTCAACTTGCATAGCTAAGTCAGATACCATTTTGCTATTATCGGCAATATGACTTTTTATATCAGAGCAGCTTTGATAAGTGATCCCCACTTTATCTGCGGTATTATTAGTATTATTAGAAATTTCACCAATGGTGGTGCTCATTTGTGACATTGCAGTGGCTATTTGCTCAAGCTGAGTTCCCTGAGAGGAAATTCCTTGTTCGGTCAGCGTAGATTGCTGATCTAAGCCTTGAGCAATTGTATTAAAACTCAAGGTTGAGTCTTTAACACGACCGAGTACCGTTTTTAACTTGGCGCAAAGCATTTGCTCTCGGTAATCACTAATACTGTGAGGGTGTGAACCACTAAATACATAACGAGACACCGAATCAGCCTGACTCTTTTGCTGCTTTAGGGTCGCAGGTGTTGCTATTAGTTCATCATAATTTAAAACTAGAATGATAATACACACCATCAAGTTAACCGCTGCAATCGCGATTGATCCCCAAATAGCAACACAGGCTAACCAAACTAAAACACCGGCTATGCTTAAGCCTTGTCTGAGTGAGGTGTGTTCACGCCAGCTAAATAGTGACTGATTAGCGTTAATTTTGGCATACAGTTTCTGTGCTCTGCGTTTTGCGCGTTGCGAGAGTTTTACACGCACAGACTGATAACCAATCAATTGGCCATGTTCAAAAATAGGTGTTACAAATGCATCAACCCAATAGTAACGGCCGTCTTTACATAAATTCTTTACAGCTCCTCGCCACGAATGGCCTTGCTTTAAGGTGTCCCACATTTCTTTAAATGCCGCCTTAGGCATGTCAGGGTGGCGAACTATATTGTGGTTTTTATTAATGAGTTCATCCATTTCATAGCCAGCAATACTGCAAAATTCATGATTGGCATAGGTAATAACACCTCGAAGATCGGTCGTTGAAACTAACTCTTGATGTTCTTCAAAAGTGACTTCTTCATCTATCAAGCTTTGATTACGACGCATAGTAATCCTTTATCATTCTTTATTGGGGTGTCTATTGTAATTACTAAAACTAATGTACGTTAGTGATAAGTTTTAAATAGCAGTAGTAAGGCATTTTTTTTAATGTTTTTATGATCTTTATCAATTTTAAGAGTAATTGATTTTTTTAGTTATGCCAAACTTTTAACAAGAGATTCACCCTTTCGCATTGGGGGGAATAATACGTTGTTGGTAGGAGAGGATTGTGGCAAATAATATGTAAAAGAAATTGTATATTGCTGGTGGCAATGGCAAGATTATCTTTTATAGCGTGAAACAAAGCGTGTTTAAAATTCATTAAAAACTATATCTAATAAATTCATATAGTTTTTTCTTCATTTAATCTTGAGTAAAGGTAATTAGACCCCATAACCTCATGATTAAGCCACTTGGCTCGAGGAAACTTTTTTTTGGCAACTTATAATTTAAAGAACACGCTCAACGCGCTATCTAATGCAGATAATCAGCATGCTATTAAAGGTATTATGCGCGGTATTGAGAGAGAATCACTAAGAATTAAACCTGATGGTTCTATTTCTAAGCAAGCTCACCCTGAAGGGGTTGGCTGTGCGCTTACCAACGGACATATCACGACTGACTTTTCTGAGTCTTTACTTGAGTTTATTACACCGGTTAGCGAGTCATCAACGCAAACGTTACAACAGCTAAAAGATTTACAAAAGTTCACCCTAGAACATATGGGCGATGAACTGCTGTGGCCAATTAGTATGCCGTGTTTTATAAATCATCAGGACGATATTGTATTAGCACAATTTGGCGATTCTAACGTTGGTAAAATGAAAACCTTATATCGTGAAGGTTTAAAGAACCGTTACGGCAGTATGATGCAAGCGATTGCCGGCGTGCACTTTAATATTTCTTTTCCAGAAACGTTATGGCAGTCACTACACTCACTAAAGCAAAGTAGCGCGAAGCTTGAAGACTTTATATCTGATGGGTACTTAGCATTAATTCGCAATTTTAAACGCGAGTTGTGGTTAATTAGTTACATGTTTGGTGCGTCACCGGCATTGTGTAGTTCATTTTTGCAAGGGCGTAAAAGTGATTTACCGTTTAAAAAGCTAGGTAAAGGTACTTTATATTTAGAAGTAGGCACGGCGCTTCGATTAGGTAATCTAGGTTATACCAACAGTGCACAGTCATCATTACGCGTGATGTATAACTCATTAGATGAATATGTAGCAGGGCTTAAAAAAGCCATAAATACGCCTTCAGATATTTATGGCAGTATTGACGACTACACCAGTGCAGAGCCAAAGCAATTAAATAAAAATATTCTACAAATAGAGAACGAGTTTTACTCGCCAATTCGCCCCAAGCGTAATGCTAAAAATGGTGAAACACCCACCGATGCTTTACTAAGAGCGGGTATAGAATATATTGAAATTCGTGCATTGGATGTTAACCCATTTAGTGAAGTAGGCATTGATTTAGAGCAAATACACTTTTTAGATGTATTTTTAACCTATTGTTTATTAAAAGACTCAGCGCCTATGGACTGGGAAGAGCAAGCGCGAAGCACTGAAAATCTTGATACAGTAGTAAACCAAGGCCGAGAAAAAGGCCTAATGCTTAATTTTAATAATGAGCAGCGCAGTCTTGAATCATGGGGTGATGAAATATTTAATCAGCTCGTTGATGTTGCTAAGTGGATGGATAGCGCGTACGGGGTTGATTATTACTCAAACACTATTAAGCGCATGGCAACGTGGGTGCATAATCCTACATTAACTTATTCAGGGCGTTATGTTGATCAATTAAAAGCATCAGGGCTAGATAATGGTCATTATGCACTCTCACTTGCTCAAAAGTATAAACAAAGCCATGGTATAGCCAGTTATACTGAATTCTCAAAGTCGTGGTTAGCGCAACAAGCGACAGAGTCTTACCAAGCTCAAAAAGCAATTGAGCAAGCCGATAATCAATCATTTACTGCATTTTTAGATACATATTTCAGGGTCAGTTGACCTTTGCGGATTACAATTTGTTCAAACTAGGAGCGGTTTAATCGCGGCGCGAGGTTTGTAACCTAGTGGGATCAGT
>NZ_PNDJ01000004.1:0-134858 GCF_005887255.1 Pseudoalteromonas sp. S1609
AAATCCTGGTATCCCAGCCAATTTGCACACTTCTTTGATTACACTTCACGATTTATCCTAAACTCCAATTATATAATTTATATCTTTAATTTTTTCTACCTTTATAATCTACACCACTTTTTCTTGGGCATAAAAAAAGACCCAAATTTGAGCCTTTTATACCAATTAACTGTTATTAACTAAGCTCTCCGCTTATTGCGTATTTTAATACCCAGTTTTTTACCGGCCCTGTATTATTAGCTAACTTTAAAAATGTGCTGCGCGCCCATTTTAATGGGGCTATTTGATTTGAGAAACCAAAGTAGCAAGCATCCATCATACTCATCATTAACAAATTAGCGTTACGACGACTACGCTCGTATTCTTTAAGCATTAGCGGGCACCCTACATCATCAGCTGTACGTAACACTTCAGCTAAAGCAGCTACATCTTGAAAGCCTAAATTAACACCCTGTCCTGCCAGAGGATTAATGGTGTGCGCCGCATCACCCACTAAAACGAGTCTGCCTTGTGAATAATTATTGGCATGCTGCCTTGCCAAAGGAAATATAGCATGGCTTTGTACTTCAAAATCACCTGCAAGCTTTGGAAACTTTTCAATAATATGAGCCTTTAATTCGTTAGGTTGTAGG
Organism: Pseudoalteromonas sp. S1609; assembly: GCF_005887255.1. GTDB lineage: Bacteria > Pseudomonadota > Gammaproteobacteria > Enterobacterales > Alteromonadaceae > Pseudoalteromonas. Next base: position 633 of record NZ_PNDJ01000004.1, read on the forward strand.
GCTTTAAATGCTTTGAGGGTTTTTGCATCGTCATACCAAATTAAATTTGCATAAGGTGCTTGCATAGGTAAAAACGCAACTGGCCCCGTAGGTGTAAACTGCTGCCATGTTTTAACTTGTTGTGGTGCATCGAGCTTTATTAGCACGCCCATACAATGCTGCTGATATTGCCATCCGGTTATACCAATGTTGGCTTTGCTGCGTAATTGTGATTGCCCACCATCCGCTGCAATGACTAAATCAGCAGTATAGCTTTGTTCGTTATAGTGCAAGCTAATGCTATCAGGGTTTTGCTCTATTGCCGTTAAAGCCGATGAAGGGTTAATCATCTCAATATTATGTTGCTCAAATTGCTGCCATAAACTGGCTTGAATTAGCTTATTCTCAATCAAATGACCTAAATGGGTGGTATTAATAGCATGACAATCAAATAATAAATGATCGTTACCCCGTTCAAAGGTCTCTAATTGTTCATAGGGAGCCAATCTATTTGCTCGTAGTAATGGCATTGCACCGAGCTGATCAAGCAATTTCTCAGAAAAGCGATTAATAGCCGAAACACGTATATCAACGTCATCACTGTTAAGTACCTGTGATTCATCTATTGGGTGTTTTTCAATAACACGTACGACTTTGCCTTGTTGCGCTAATTTAATAGCCATAGCGGCACCAACCATGCCGCCCCCTACTACAATTACATTATTTTTAGCCATGTTTTTCATCATTTTAATTCTGACTTAACTCTGCTTAGATTGTATCGTAATTAGTTTGCTCAGTGTGAGCGCTTCGCTTAATTCTATTATTAAACCCATACTATATTGATTTCAGATCACAAACATGAAATCTATACTTGGTTTTGAGCGTGTATCCAGCTAAAATACGCGTCCTTTAAGTCGAGCGAAATTTTAATAATTCTGCCACTTATACCTGTTTCTAGCACATATTTGTGCCACTATCGAATTGAACACGAGGCTATATTTCAATGAGCAAAAAGCTGCATATTAAAACCTGGGGTTGTCAGATGAACGAATACGACTCTCAGAAAATGGCTGATCTTCTAGATGCTACCAACGGCTATCAGCTAACTGAAGAAGCTGCTGATGCTGATGTTATCTTACTTAACACCTGTTCAATTCGTGAAAAAGCGCAAGAAAAAGTATTTCACCAACTAGGTCGTTGGAAGTTATTAAAAGATGACAAACCAGACCTTATTATTGGTGTAGGCGGCTGTGTTGCATCACAAGAAGGTGATTCAATTCGCCAACGTGCGCCGTTTGTAGATGTTATTTTTGGTCCACAAACTTTGCACCGTTTACCTGAGATGATTAAACAAGTACAAGGCGATAAAGGTTCATCTGTAGTTGATATTTCATTCCCTGAGATTGAAAAATTTGACCGCTTACCTGAACCTAAAGCGGAAGGTCCTTCTGCGTTTGTATCAATTATGGAAGGTTGTTCTAAATACTGTACTTTCTGTGTTGTGCCTTACACCCGTGGTGAAGAAGTAAGCCGCCCTGTTGATGATGTATTATTAGAAGTTGCACAGTTAGCCGAGCAAGGCGTACGTGAAGTTAACCTATTAGGTCAAAACGTAAATGCATACCGTGGAGATACACACGATGGTGAAATTTGCTATTTCTCAGATCTAATTCGTTTAGTGGCTGCAATTGACGGGATTGACCGTATTCGTTACACCACCTCACACCCTGTAGAGTTTACACCAGACATTATTGATGCGTACGCTGATGTGCCTGAGCTGGTTGATCACTTACACCTTCCAGTACAAAGTGGTTCAGACCGTGTTTTAAATTTAATGAAACGCGGCCATACTGCTCTTGAGTACAAATCAACAATTCGTAAGCTACGTAAAATTCGCCCTAACCTAAGCATGTCGTCAGATTTCATCATAGGTTTCCCAGGTGAAAGCAAGGCCGATTTTGAAGCCACCATGAACCTTATCAACGATATTGGTTTTGATATGAGCTTTAGCTTTATTTACAGCGCACGCCCAGGTACACCAGCAGCCGATTTGCCAGATGACGTAACCGAGCAAGAGAAAAAAGAGCGCCTGTACTTATTGCAAAACCGTATTACGCAAATGGCGCAGCAAATTAGCCGCCAAATGTTTGATACTGAGCAACGCATTTTAGTTGAAGGTCCTTCTAAGAAGAACCCGATGGAACTACGTGGCCGAACTGAAAATAACCGTGTAGTTAACTTTGTTGGCCCACACACAGTGATCGGTCAGTTTGTTGATGTACGTATTACCGAAGCGTTGCCAAACTCTTTACGTGGCGATTTAATTCGTACAGAATCAGAAATGAACTTACGCCGCGAAATTGCACCTTCTGCTATTTTAACCAAAGCAGCGAGTGAGCAAAAAACCGAGACAGCTAACGAAATTGGCGTTGCTACTTTCGTACCTTAGTTGCAAAATTCATTGCGCCAGTTAACGCTGGCGCACTGTAATAGGAAGTAATTTTGAGTAATCAGTTAAAAACATTAGAGATTTATTTAGAACCTGCCGACAACAAACGCCTTTCTTCATTATGTGGCCCGTTTGACGAAAACATCAAACAAATTGAACGCCGTCTAGGTGTTGAAATTATTCATCGTGATAACTTTTTTAAAGTAACCGGTAAACTACACAGTAGCGCCGGCGCGGTAGAGATCTTAAAAAACCTTTATATTGATACTCAACCTGTACGTGGGGAAATTGGCGAAATTGAGCCTGACAACGTACATTTAGCCATCACTGAGTCTAAAGCGCTTGAGCAAGACACCTCAAGTAGTGCCTACGGCAAAGAAATGATGATTAAAACCCGTCGTGGCGTTATTAAACCGCGTAACGATAACCAAGGCTTGTATGTTGCTAATATTTTGCACCACGACATTACCTTTGGTATTGGCCCTGCGGGTACAGGTAAAACCTATCTTGCTGTTGCAGCGGCAGTTGATGCACTAGAGCGCCAAGAAATACGCCGTATACTGCTCACTCGTCCTGCGGTTGAAGCGGGTGAAAAACTCGGTTTTTTACCGGGTGACTTAAGCCAAAAAATAGACCCTTACTTACGCCCACTTTACGATGCCTTATTTGAAATGCTTGGCTTTGAGCGTGTTGAAAAACTGATTGAAAAAAACATCATTGAAATTGCGCCATTGGCTTACATGCGTGGGCGCACACTTAATGATGCGTTTATTATTTTAGATGAAAGCCAAAATACCACTACAGAGCAAATGAAAATGTTCTTAACCCGTATTGGTTTTAATTCTAAAGCAGTGATCACCGGCGATATAACCCAAGTTGATTTACCTCGGGGTGCGCGCTCAGGTCTTCGCCATGCTATTGAAGTATTAGATGGCGTTGATGAAATTAGCTTTAACTTTTTCAAATCGCACGATGTAGTACGCCACCCTGTAGTAGCCCGCATTGTGGAAGCGTATGAGCGCAACGATGAGCGTGAACGCCTTAAGCGATTAGAGAAACAACAAGCCAAAGAAGCGCTTGCCGCTCAAGAGCAACCTGCTACTAAAGAGTAATACCGTGAAAACAGAACTTGATTTACAAATAGCGTGTGAGTTTGACAACTTACCCAGCCTTGAGCAGTTTGCCATGTGGGCCGATAAAGTACTTAGCCAATATCGTGATGAGTCTGAGCTGACCATTGTTATCAGCGATGAAGAACAGTCGCAACAGCTCAATAATGACTACCGTGGTAAAAATAAGCCTACCAACGTATTATCATTTGAATTTGAAGCGCCACCGGGTATTGATATCCCACTTGTGGGTGACTTAATTATTTGTCCTGCCATTGTTTTGGCTGAGGCACAAGAGCAAGAAAAGTCATTTCATGACCACTTTGCTCATATGGTTATTCATGGATGCTTGCATTTACTTGGATTTGACCATATAAAGAGTGAAGACGCGTTAGAGATGGAAAGTATAGAAAAGCAATTACTTGCTGAACTAAACATAGCAGACCCATATCGGGACGATATTTAAATAAACGGAGCAATTAGACGTAATGAGCGACGATAACTCGCAATCTAGCCAGGGTTCTTCTGGCAAAACTTGGCTGGGTCGTATAACCCAGATGTTGCAAGGGGAACCCCAGAATAGAGAAGAGCTGGTTGAGGTAATTGCCGATGCCCAAGAGCGGGATGTAATCGATCCTGAAACCAAAGAAATGATTGAAGGTGTGCTTGGCGTGTCTGAGCTAAAAGTGCGAGATATTATGATCCCGCGCTCACAAATGGTCACTTTGGAAATTGATAGCCCGCTTGAAGAGCACATACCTATGATGGTTGACTCAACCCACTCTCGTTTTCCGGTGGTGTGTGAAGATAAAGACCATGTAGAAGGGATTTTACTCGCAAAAGACTTATTACCCCTCATTTTAAATAAAGATGAGCATTTACCATCGCTACGTGACTATTTGCGCCCTGCTATGGTAGTGCCTGAAAGTAAACGGGTTGATACTCTGCTTAATGAGTTTCGTCAGCAACGTTACCATATGGCGATTGTAATTGATGAATACGGCGGTGTATCGGGTTTAGTAACCATTGAAGATATTCTTGAGATCATTGTAGGCGAAATCGAAGATGAGCACGATGAAGAAGAAGAACAACAAGATATTCGACAACTGGCTAAGCACGTTTACGTTGTGCAGGCACTGACCCCTGTAGATGACTTTAACGAGCATTTTAAATCAGGTTATAGCTCGCAAGACGCAGATACTATTGGTGGTACCGTGTTACACGCCTTTGGCCATATGCCGAGCCGTGGCGAAACCATTGATATAGAAGGATTTCAGTTTAAAGTAACCAATTCTGATAATCGTCGTATATTGCAACTGCAAGTCACCATTCCTAAGGCTGATGATAACGACAGTGAAGAAACTGCTAACTAGTCTCACCCTACTAGCAAAAGATAAAAAAGCATGGCTCGCACTGGTTGCGGGCCTTGTTTTAACTTTTAGCTACGCGCCTTTTGGTATTTGGCCGATTGTATTTTTTAGCATAGGCTCGCTATTTTTTTGTATTCCTGCAAACATCAATGGAAAAGTACATGCTAAAACAGCCGCTAAATATGGCTTTATATTTGGTCTAGGCTGGTTTGGTGCCGGTATAAGTTGGGTACATGTTTCTATCGCCACCTTTGGCGGTATGCCACTTGTCGCCTCAATTGCATTAATGGCACTGCTTTGTAGCTACCTTGCGTTATTTCCTGCGCTGGCGCTGTGGGCAACCACTCGCTTTTCAAACGGCTCTATAAGTTTTGCAGCGCTATTACTCCCTTGTTTTGCTATTAGTGAATATTTGCGTGCCAACCTGTTAACCGGTTTTCCTTGGTTAAGCTTTGGTTATACACAAACCGATAGCCCTCTGAATGCCCTTGCTCCTTTAATTGGTGAATTTGGGCTCACGCTATTGTGTATTGCCATTGGCTTTGCATTGTACAGCTTAACGCAAAAACAATTTAAAATGCCTGTTGTTACCGCTGCTGTGGTTGTTTTAGCCTTCACAGGCGCACACTTTACAAAGGTAACCCATTATTCAGATAAAGACCTCTCTGTGCTGCTTGTACAAGGTAATATAAAACAACACTTGCGCTTTGACCCCAGTGAGTTTTGGACCACCATGAGTAAGTATCAGGATATGACGCGCCGTCACTGGGATGCCGATTTAATTGTGTGGCCCGAAGCTGCAGTGCCTGAAATTGAAGCCCTTGCTGATTCATACTTAGTAGGCTTAGACAGTGCCGCCTCATTCAATAAAACTGCATTAGTGACCGGTATTGTCGATTACCAACGCGACACTAAAACCATTTTCAATACGCTAATTGTGGTCGGTAACAAAGAGCAAAGTGATGAACACGGCCACTATCGTTACTTAGATAGTAACCGCTATCAAAAGCATCAATTACTGCCGATTGGAGAGTTTGTTCCCTTTGAAGACATACTCCGCCCCATCGCTCCGTTATTTGATTTGCCTATGTCATCGTTCTCGCGCGGTGATAAAGTGCAAAATAACTTACGTGCGAATGGCTTTAATTTACTGCCCGCTATTTGCTACGAAATAGTATTTGCCGATTTAGTGCGTGGCAATTATAAAAGCGACTCAGACATATTATTCACGGTGAGTAATGATGCTTGGTTTGGTGATTCAATAGGCCCCCATCAGCATATGCAAATTGCCCGCATGCGCGCCCTTGAACTTCAGCGTCCACTAGTGCGTGTTACCAACAACGGTATAAGCGGTGTATACGACCCCATAAGCCAAACACGCCAAACTATGCCACAGTTTGAAGCTACTACACTCAAAGCCAATATAAAGCTCATACAAGGGGATAGCGTGTATAGCCAATACGGCAATGGGTTTGTATGGGGAGTAATGGTGTTGTTGGGTATAATTGGATTTGGGGTTAGGTCTAAGAAGTAAATTAGAGCTTTTAGCTATCAGCAACAGAAGATGATTTTTGTTGGGTTTAGCTTTGCAAAGCCCAACCTACAAAAATTGAATACATGCCTAGAACCACTTAATTTTAAGCTTTGTCGAGTGAACTTTACTTGCTTGTGATCTAAATAAATTGCATTTAATGTCAACATAGCTAACTTCGCTAGGTTCTAAAAAGCTTTCTGTGCTTTTGCCTACACAATTACCAATAAACTTGCCACTTTCATCAAATGTAGAAGCAATAACGGTTCCCGTATAAATGCTCTCGTTAGTAATATTTTTTAATTCAGCTGCGATTCTTACTTGACCATTTTCTTTGTATATTTCAGAAAGAGTTAGTTTATAATCATTATTAATTTCATCACTTGTTTCTAATGCTTTATTAGAAACCATTGTTTTAAATCCACTGTCAACATCAGCGGCGATTGTCAGGGCGAATGCACTAATACCGCCGAGTATAGCTATTACAAACCCGATGCCCCAAAAAAAACCTTTTATGCTCTCATTAAAATTATTGCTTTTCATTTAATTCTCTTTGGTTTTTACCATTGTATTTCGTTAACAAGATTGCCAAAGTAACTTTTTTCACCGACTAAATTTATATTTTTGTTTTTAAGTGTTTGTAGCTCGTCCGTATCTAAGTACCATCTAAACGAATGCTCTTCACCAGTGGATAAATCAGCAATGTTTAATGTTATACATTGCTGCTGATCATTTATAATACATGTACTTACATCAGTTAAAAAATATTCTTCAGACCACAGTTCGCCTAAATTATTTTCAGCATAATACATAATGGGAACTACGCTAAATTTCCACAACGCCATATAGATCAAACAAGGGTACATTACTATCAAAAATCCTTTTACTAGCCTGCTACCTTTAAAAAAGTGACGAGTTATTAAATAATTAAAGTTGTGATCACACCTATACTTTTTAAATAATGTATATATTACTGCCATGGTTAATATAGGTAGCACTGCTAGCTCTATAAAATGTAATCGCTCATTAGCAATAAAAGCAGGATCGTTAAACTCGTACCATCCAATGAGCAACACTAAATAGCTCATTAGTGCGAATATAATTAATAGATATAAAAAGCTTTTATGAAACTCTTTGTGCTTTATATTTAGCAATTAAACTCCAATTCAACTTCAATGATAAAATTATTTTTTAAGTATACTTTTTAACCCATAATACCAACTAAGTGCAGCGACTGTGCCATGAGTTCCACATTCAAAGTTACGTTGATTTATAATTAAATTATTGCTCTTGTGTGCTTTTATTTTCAAAAAATGCTGAAGCTGCGTTGCTCATCTAAAACAACAGACTTAAGCTGATGCGCTTTTGCTAACACAATATTTTCTGAAGCATACGCAACCGTAATAAAATACAGATTAATAAATACAATCAATAAAACTTTCATAACCATCCTTGTAAGTTATGAAACAGAGTTAACTTTTTACAGTCTCTTCTACTGTTTGCACATTTACAACTTGGTTCACATTCCCTTGAATAACTACCGTGGCTGATATTTTATCTTGAATGGCTTGCCTGTTTGGATCCCAGTAAACTTGTAAAAAACCTAACAAGCCAGTGGCAAAACCTGCACCGTAACCACCGTAGCGGCCAAAACAATCAAGTAAACCCAGTGATTCACCACTTAATGCAACCACTCTGGTGTTACAGAGCTTTTTACCAGGGGTTTGACCGCGCCATAATAAAGAAAACAGTGTGAAGTACACAGCCGCCCAGCCAAAACCCAAACCTAAATCTTGAATGATCCCTTTACCCCACTGCAAAATACTGTGTGTGGTTGTTTGTGCGGGTTTATCTTCTGTTAACTGCGCAAGCTTTAATCCGTTATTTTCACCAAGCACTAATAATTGTAAAAATGCTTTTGCAAGTTGTGGGTTTTGTAGGTCGTCCATTTCGGCTAATTTGGGTACTTGCCCTATCAAGTTATCAAGTGCATTTTGTTGACAAGATTGCTCACAGCTTTCGTCTGCTGTTTGCACTAAGTAAGCATTTACCTGCTTTTTTTCTGTGGAGGTAAGCTGAATGTCATCCTGTATTTTTAAGCCTTGAACAGTTAAGCCTTGATCAGAGTCATCGCCTTCTAAATAATCTATACCAATTGAAAGCACAGCAAGAGCGCTTACAAATAAAATACTTGCTGCTACTATTTTTAATATTCTTCGCCACACACTCGACATTTTAGGAAGGTATTGCTGCGCCGTTCCTTTGTAAAACGCCATCGCAGCAACGAATGCAATAATAGTTGCACTGAGCTTTGCAGCTAAAAATATTAATGCAACATCTATAATCATAGCTAATACGCGCCGAGTCGGCGAAGCCAAAGGCAAGCCAAGTAAAGCATTATCAACCTTAAAGGCATACGGCGTGATCACTTCTCTGGTTTCGGCTTTAGATAACGCTAATTGTTCTAATTCTTGTGCTTTCATTATTATACTTGTTATTAAAATAGGTGACGCGGTTAAATTACGCGCTTTTTAATTTTTGCTCAAGCGAACTCATCTCTATTTAAAATAAAAACACCTCAAAACCAAAAATTATTAAATACAAAAGTTACAACCATTTACAAATATAAAGTTAACATTATTTACAATGCAACTACAAAACATATATTATCGATGGAACTACTTTTTCTTTAAAAATTAAATATATGGAGTATATTTTGAAGTTATTAACTAACATGTTTTTCTTGTTTTCGGTACTTGTTTTAAGTGGCTGTGCCCACCAGATAAGTTTAAATCCAGACACTGAGAAACTTCAGCTTTCAGAAAGTAAATCAATATCCGTTGTAGGTTATTATATTTCTGAAGATGATATTAAAAAACAAGTAAAAACACCTGGCGGTGGTGGCGATAATGTTAGTTACAAACCTTATAAAGACACAGAAGCTGCATTATATACTGTACTTTCTAATAAATTTGAAAACGTTTATAAGCTTGAATCATTAACTGATAATACATTTTTACAAGACAATAAAATTGAATATGTGTTTATACCTACAATAACAACTGAATCTAGTTCAGATAGTTTATTTACATGGCCACCTACAGAGTTTACTTTCACGTTAAACTGTAAAACTTTAAATAACAATGGCGATATAGCATGGAATACTGAAGTTAAAGGTTTTGGCAAAGCTGAATTTGATGAGTTTAAAAACGACTTTTCTTTATCAGCAAAGCGTGCAACAGAAGAAGCATTTAACAAACTAATTGTAGAGTTAGAGCAGTCAAAACTATGAGTAAGGAAAGAATTAAAATGAAGTATAGAAGTTCAATAGGATTAATCGGGGTTTTATTCTTAAGTGCATGTACAATTCAAGTGCCTCCTTATAGTGCAGACATTGGTAACGTTTCAAAATTAAAGCAAGAAACAGTTTCCCCTCTATCTGTTGGCACAATTAAATCTGAAAAGAAACTAAATAAAATTTCACTTAGAGGCTCACCTCTTATTTCATCTGTAGGTAACAGTTATGGTAAATATATTGAAAATGCTTTATTGCAAGAGCTTAAGTTAGCCAAGCTTTGGTCTGGTGTTGCTAAAAAGCAAGTAACTGGCAAAGTAATTGACCAAGATATTGATGTTTCGGGTTTCTCAGAGGGAAGTTCATTTATAAAAGTAAACTTTATCGTCTCAGAAGAGAACATTATCTTATTCGAAAAAGAAATAATGGCCGAACACACTTTTGACTCTTCATTTATGGGAGCGATCGCCATCCCTAATGGTCAAAAAAGCTACGTAGAGTTAGTTCAAAAATTACTAACAAACCTATATGCAGATGAAGAGTTTATTGCCTCAATAAAATAACTCTATTACATCTATTTCAAATAAAAAAGAGTCATACTTCGTATGGCTCTTTTTATTTAAACTTACCCTAAAACCACTTAATTTTAAGCTTTGTCGAGTGAACTTTACTTGCTTGTGATCTAAATAAATTGCATTTAATGTCAACATAGCTAACTTCGCTAGGTTCTAGAAAGCTGTCTGTGCTTTTGCCTACACAGTTACCAATAAACTTACCACTTTCGTCAAATGTAGAAGCAATAACGGTTCCCGTATAAATGCTCTCGTTAGTAATATTTTTTAATTCAGCCGCGATTCTTACTTGACCATTTTCTTTATATATTGCAGAAAGGGTTAGTTTATAATCATTATTAATTTCATCACTTGTTTCTAATGCTTTATTAGAAACCATTGTTTTAAATCCACTGTCAACATCAGCGGCGATTGTAAGGGCGAACGCACTAATGCCGCCAAGTATAGCTATTACAAACCCGACGCCCCAAAAAAAGCCTTTTATACTCTCGTTAAAATTATTAGTGTCCATTTAATTCCCTTTGGTTTTTACCATTGTATTTCGTTAACAAGATAGCCAAAGTAACTTTTTTCGCCGACTAAGTTCACTTTTGTATTTTTAAGTTTTAAAACCTTGTGCTTATCTAAATACCACCTGATGGTATGCTGTTTGTTTGTAGATATATCTGCAAAGAGTAAACGAACGCAATTCGGCTCATAATCGCTATAACAAGCTTCAGACTCAACTAAGATATATTCTTCAGACCAATAATCGCCTAAATGATAATGCGCCCATAGTTGAATCGGCGCACAAATGACAGCCCAAAGATATGCATACAGCAAAATAGGTATCATAATGATACTTAAATATTTAAGGATAACCCCTTCTTGATCAAAGTGAGTATTAAACTCTTCTTTTGCATTTGGCGTTTTTATTAAATGAAATAGAAAGGCACACACTAAAGAAATAGTAATAAAGCCTAAAACCCAAGAACTTAAAAAGTCATAAAAACGGTTAGGGATAAAGGAGGGATCGATTGAAGTGTACCACTCATAAATACCAACAGGGCCGAGCATCATAACAATAAATGCTATGATAATGAGAATCACAGGCTTTTTTGTCATATAAATTAATATCCTTATATTTTATAACGTCTTTAATTTGGTCAGTATTTTAATCAAGGATTACCTTATCCCAGTATTAAAATAATCAAGTGAACAATTATTACATCAAAACGTATTACTGTTAATAATGGTTTTAAGGAATTACTCATGACCGCCAAACAACTCTCATCACTTTTTGTTTTTAACTTACTGTTTGCCACCACCGAGGCAAATGCCAATGCTCGCTGGTATGTGGTTAATGATTCGGTGATGGGTGGCATTTCTAATAGTCAGGTTTTACAAAATGACGGCAATTTAGTGTTTACAGGCAACGTATCGCTTGCAAACAATGGAGGGTTTGCTTCTATCCGAACGCTATTAGATGTAAAAAACCAAAACATTACTAAAATAGTGCTGCGTGTTAAGGGCGATGGTCAAACCTACCAATTACGTTTAAGAACTAATGAGTACATGGATGGGGCGGCTTATACCCGCTCGTTTAGTACCACAAAGAGCGAGTGGCTTAATATTGAGTTTTTACCTGAGGATTTTCAGCTTACTTATCGCGGCCGCTTACTTGAACAACAACCTACAATTAACTTTAAAGATGTAAGGCAGCTTGGGTTTATGATTGCAGGTAAACAGGCGGGAGAATTTAGGCTTGAGGTTGAAAAAATTGAGTTTAAAAACTAACTTTTCTGCGTACATTACAAGGTTAAATAACCTGAACTAATACAGTTAGACTTTGGTTAAATAGTAAAGTCGTCGCCTCGCCTTTTCATTTCGTTGATTACTAGCTCAATAATTTGTTGTTTTATTGCTGCCTGCTGAGACTTTACCTCACTAAGTTGCAGCTCCAATCTATTTATCTCTTCTTGTTGTTGCTCGGTTTTATACTTTTTAGCTCCCATATGCTCAGCATCCATAGTTAAGCGACTATCGTCTTCAGCTGGCCCATATTGGCTATTATCAATGGTTAAACTGCGTTGTACCGTACTCTGCTTAAGCTTATTTACTTGCTCTTGCAATGCAACCACTTGCTGGGTGAAATATTTATATGCCTTTTCTAAATTTTGATATTGCTCAGCAAATGTTGCGTTATCTTCGCTGTATTTTTGAACCTTAGCATCTAAAAACTCTGATAAAACATAGTCAGGCTCTTCCTCTGATTTATCATCAATGTGTTGCTGTTCTGATTCTATTAAAGGCTGATTGTTATAATTAGATGCTTGATATTGAATTGAGGCGGTTGAAATCTTCATTATTTTATCCCTAAAATGAATTTGTCACTATTTTAGGTATCGACTGATATTTTAAATTCTTGAGTAGGATTGACTGATAAGAGCAAATAAAAAAGCCCTACTTGATTAAAGCAGGGCTTAAAGTATTTTTTACCTTAAAATTACGACTCTATAGCCAGTAATTCCACCTCAAAAATAAGCAATGATGCAGGAGGAATACTCCCTACTCGCTTTTCACCATAGGCGAGCTGATGCGGTATATAAAACTGAAATTTATCCCCCGGGCTCATCAGTTGTAGGCCTTCTGTCCAACCTTTTATAACTTGGTGCAAACCAAAGCTAATCGGAGTTTTGCGCTCCACTGAGCTGTCAAATACAGTGCCGTCGATTAAAGTGCCATGATAATGCACTTTAACCATACTCGTTGGGCTAGGTGTATTTTCGCTCTGTCCTTTATGGATTATTTTATATTGCAAGCCAGAAGCCGTTTCATGTACGCCTTCAGCTTTTACATTGGCAATTAAATAATCACTTTCAATCTGTGCGTTTGCGATTGCTTGCTGCTTGGCTTTTTTACTGTTTTTAAAAATTAAAACGCAAAAAATAGCGATAACAATCAGTAAAATTATATTGATCATAACTCCCCTTTTTCATCTTCTGAGTCGTGGTCTTTTTCGTCGCTGTTATCGCCATTAACAATATCAGCAATGTCTTTTAATCGCGCTAATGCGATGCCATTAACCGAATCTTCTGGGTAGTGTTCATCAACCATATCACCCGCTTCAATATCCATTAATAAGTTTAATGCTTGGTCAACGGTTTCCACAGCATAAATATTAAACTTACCTAACTCAACGGCATTGAGTATTTCGTCATCAAGCACCAAATTAACTTGGTTCGATTTAGGAATAATAACCCCTTGCTCACCCGTTAAGCCGCGCATTTTACATAGCTTAAAGAAGCCTTCTATTTTCTCGTTTACACCACCAATGGCCTGCACATCACCATGTTGGTTAATTGAGCCGGTTAGAGCAATAGACTGACTGATAGGTAAGCTCGTAATGGCCGAAATGAGCGCACAAAGTTCAGCAAGAGAGGCGCTATCACCATCTATGTAGCCATAACTTTGTTCAATAGCGATATTCGCACTGAGTGTTAAACTAAAGTGTTGCGCGTATTTGTTACCTAAATAACCGGTAAGCAGCATTACCCCTTTTGAGTGAATTGCTTTACCCAACTCAGCTTCGCGTTCCACATCAATTACGCCATCGGCGCCCGCATAAACGGTAGCAGTAATACGTGCAGGTGTGCCAAATGAGGTGTCACCAATGTGTAGTACAGTCAAACCATTTACTTTACCTACGGCTTGGCCTTCAGTAGCTATTAAAGTATGCCCTTCCTTTATATCGCTGAGCATGTTTTCGCTAATTTGCCCCGTACGGTACTGCTTGCCTTGTATGGCTTCGTCAATATGGCGTGCATCAATCACCGTTAGCTTGTCTTGCTTAGCGTAAAAACTGGCCTCAGCCACAAGCTCTAACACATCAGCAAAACGTGCTGATAACTTATTATGGTGCTCTGCTTGGCGATAACTAAATTTAAGTAATCGCACCATTGCGGCTTCGTTTAACGTGCACTTTAATGTTTGCTCGCAGTAATCACTGACTTTAGTAATAAACTGATACTGCAACTTATCGCTACTTGGTAAGTAATAATCAAAATCGGCAAGTACTCTAAATAACTCAGCAAATTCCTCGTCGTATTCACCGATGGAGTAATAAAGTTCACGTGAGCCAAGTAAAATAATTTTTACATCAAGCGGTATTAACTGCGGTCGAAGTGTAAAGCTACTACCAACGACACTGTCTTGATAAGGTAAGTCATTTTTAATTTGATGGGTTTTTAGCGACAGCTTTAGCCCATCCCACACTTGGGGTTGAGCCATTACTTTTTCAGCATCCATAATTAAATAGCCGCCATTCGCGCGGTGCAATGCACCAGGTTGAATTGATCGATAGCTGGTAATTAACGACCCTTGCGATGTGGCATATTCAATTTTGCCAAAAATATTACCAAAGGTTGGATTAGGTTCATACACAACCGGTGCTGCATCGCCCTCTTTATATTCAACTAAAATATTAGGTGCAAAAAAGTCGGTAAGCATACCTTTACGGTCAAAGTCTTCTTTGTTTTCTTCGCTTTCACCTTCATCATCAAGCCATTCAAGCACGGCATCAATAATTTCTACACGTATATCTTTTAAATAACGCAGCACACCAATATGGCTGGCGTATTTATGTTCTAAATCTTTTAATAACGGTTTAGTGGCTTGCTCAGCGGTAGACTTTTTAAGATTGCGAAGCTTTTCTTTAGATTCACGTTTCCAGCGCGGTAACTCAATAAGCGCTTCAATGAGGGCATCTTCTAATTTTTCTATACGCTCAAAAAACATTTCGCGTAAATCATCTTCCAAATCAGAAAATTCATTATCGGTAAGTTGCTTGCCATCAATCAGCGGGGCAAAGCCGACTACGCCTTTTTCTTCGATTAATGCCACACTTTGCTCAAGCGCGGCTATTTCTACCGCGGTAATGGCGCCGTCGTAAGCATCGTTAAACTCGCGGTCTATCGATTTTTTCTTGCGCTGATAAGCTGGGTTATCAAATGCAGCAGGAAAGGTGTCGAGTACTTCATCAATAAATGAGTCAATATCATCGGCTAATTGTTTGCTTTGCCCTGCATGCATAAATAACGCAATAGGCTCACGGTGATCATCGTAGTTATTAACATACAGCCACTCATGCGGTGTTGTGCGCTCTTTAGCGTGTTGTTTTAATTTGTCTTTTACTAAGGTAAAACGCCCGTGTGCCGCCTCTCCCATTACGTAAACATTATAACCAGGTAGGTCCATTCCTAAAGAGAAGTCCAATGCACTTTGCGCACGTTGTTGGCCTATAAAGGTAAGTTGCTCAGGGTATGGATTGCTCATGCAAGTGTTTACATGGCTCGAAGAAATACTCGGTGCAAGATTTGATACGGGTAGTGGCAGCAGTTTTTTCGTCATTCTAACTTCTTTTTTTACCAGCTTAATTGCTAGATTTGGGCATATTGAGTGGCCTACAGCCACTCAATACTTATATTTAGGGTTGTAAAGCCTGGCGGCTAAAATAGATGCCATCACACTGCGTGCAAGGAATAATTTGCGTTGCATGGTAAACATCATAACTATGGTTGCAATTCTTACATACTAATGTGCCCATGGCTATCCATTCACCTGCGTGATAAACGCCATTATGCTTAAAATCTTCACTTAATGACTGCCATTCAAGCTGTGTTTTGTCTTCAATGTGAGAAAGCTCAAACCACAATGACTCCTTAAGCTCCTGCCATGCAAGCGAATTATAGTAGCTATTATTTTCTTGTAGGTGAGAAATGTCACGCATTAAGTAATTACGATAAAGCTGGTATTTTTCTTCACCTAAATCTTTAAGTGCCTGCTCAGATTCAATAAATCGCTTTACTGCGGCTTTAACTTCATGCTCTTTCACATCTTTTAACCAATCGGATAAATCACTAAGCCATGTTCTGTAATCTGCCATTTTATACTCCTTGAAAACGTCTACTGATTTACTCTATATCATAGATAAGTATAGGTTAACCTGTACTGAAAACTAATTTACTCGCAATTTTACAAAAAGCGCCGCTTTGACGCTGTGAATAGCGCTTTATTTGGGGTATCCTATCGACAATTTTTTATTAGTATGCAAGAAGTTTGGAAACGTAAATGCAAGAGCAATATAACCCACAAGACATAGAGTCAAAAGTCCAACGCTACTGGGAAGAAAACCAAGTATTTAAAGCCACAGAAGATGAGAGCAAAGAAAAATACTATTGTCTCTCAATGTTTCCCTACCCAAGTGGTCGACTGCATATGGGTCATGTGCGTAACTATACCATTGGTGACGTGGTTTCTCGCTTCCAGCGCTTGCAAGGCAAAAACGTAATGCAACCTATGGGTTGGGATGCGTTTGGTTTACCTGCAGAAAACGCGGCTATTAAAAATAAAACAGCCCCTGCAAAGTGGACTTACGAAAATATTGACTACATGCGTAACCAACTTAAGCAATTAGGTTTTGGCTACGATTGGGATCGCGAAATTGCGACTTGCCACCCAGAATATTACAAATGGGAACAATGGTTTTTCACTAAGCTTTACGAAAAAGGCCTAGTGTACAAAAAAATGTCAACGGTTAACTGGGATCCGGTCGATCAAACTGTACTAGCTAACGAGCAAGTAATTGACGGCCGCGGTTGGCGTTCAGGTGCGGTAGTGGAACAAAAAGAAATTCCACAGTGGTTTATTAAAATTACCGACTACGCACAAGAGCTATTAGACGATTTAGACAAATTAGAAGACTGGCCTGAACAAGTTAAAACCATGCAGCGCAACTGGATTGGTCGTTCTGAAGGCTTAGACATAGAATTTACGCGTACCGATAACAACGAAAAATTTAGCGTATACACTACACGCCCAGATACATTTATGGGCGTAACATACCTAGCCGTTGCTGGTGGCCACCCTATTGCACAAGAAGCGGCTAAAAATAGCGACGCGATTGCAATGTTTGTTGAAGAATGCAAAAACACCAAAGTTGCTGAAGCAGACATGGCAACCATGGAGAAAAAAGGTATTGCAACAGGCTTTTACGCCACTCACCCATTAACGGGCGAGCAGCTACCAATTTGGGTTGCTAACTTTGTATTAATGCATTACGGCTCAGGTGCGGTAATGGCAGTACCTGCGCACGACCAACGTGACTTTGAATTTGCAACAGCTTACGGCCTAGATATTAAACAAGTTATTGCGCCAGTTGAAGGCTCTGAGCTTGAAGTAAACCTAGCTCAAGAAGCATTCACCGAAAAAGGGGTATTAGTAAACTCAGGTGAATTTGATGGCCTTGATTTTGAAAACGCCTTTAACGCTGTTGCCGACAAGCTAGAAGCATTAGGTGTGGGAGAGCGTAAAGTAAACTTCCGTCTACGCGATTGGGGTGTAAGCCGTCAGCGTTACTGGGGTTCGCCAATTCCAATGCTGAGTGATGAGAATGGTAATGAGCTTGCTGCCACTGAAGATATGCTACCAGTGCGTTTACCAGAAGATGTGGTAATGAATGGCGTTACCTCACCAATTAAAGCGGACCCAGAATGGGCTAAAACAACTGTAAATGGTGTACCAGCCACTCATGAAACTGATACTTTTGACACCTTTATGGAGTCATCATGGTATTACGCTCGCTACTGTAGTCCGCGTCATGACGAGGGTATGTTAGATCCAGCAGCCGCTAACTATTGGTTACCAGTAAACCAATACATTGGTGGTATTGAGCACGCAATTTTACACTTATTGTACTCGCGCTTTTTCCATAAATTACTACGTGACTTTGGTTTAGTAAATTCAGACGAGCCATTCGACCGCTTACTTTGTCAAGGTATGGTACTTGCCGAAACATTTTATCGTAAAGATGAAAAAGGCGGCGATGTATGGATTTCGCCAAGTGATGTAAATACCGAAACCGACGACAAAGGCCGTGTAACCAAGGCATGGCACGTCGATGATGGTGAACCTGTGTTCTCATCTGGCATGAGCAAAATGTCTAAGTCGAAAAATAACGGCATAGACCCACAAGAAGTAATTGCTCAATACGGTGCAGATACCGTGCGTTTATTTATGATGTTTACTGCACCACCGGAGCAAACGCTTGAATGGTCAGATTCAGGGGTTGAAGGCGCACACCGTTTCTTAAAACGTGTATGGAAATACGCGGTAGATGTTAAAACGGTTGGCTTCCAAGCACTTGATAAATCGTCGCTTACTAACCCACAAAAAGTACTTCGCCGTGAGCTACATAAAGCCATTGCAAAAGTGAGCGATGATGTTGAACGTCGTCAAACATTCAACACTGCGATTGCCGCAATCATGGAGCTGTCTAATAAGTTATTAAAAGCGCCATTAAACGACACTCAAGATGTTGCCATTGCTAACGAGGCATTAGAAGCATTACTTATTATGCTAGCACCAATAACACCGCATTTATCGCATCAGTTATGGCAAGAGCTAGGTAAAGAAGGTGATATTTTAGATGCCGCATGGCCAAAAGTTGACGAATCTGCCCTAGTTGAAGATGAAAAATTAATCATCGTACAAGTAAACGGTAAATTACGTGCAAAACTAACGGTTGCAGCTGATGCAACGCAAGAGCAAGTAGAAGCACTCGCGTTTGCAGAATCTAACGTCACTAAATTTACTGATGGTGCAACAATCCGCAAAGTAATTTATGTACCAGGTAAATTGCTTAACGTGGTAGCTAACTAATATGGCTACTTTAAATGCCATTAAAAACGGACTAGCCTTAGTGCTAGTCTGTTTTTTGTTATCGAGCTGTGGCTTTCACCTTAAAAAAGCATCAAGCCTACCCAATGATTTAAAACAGCTAACCTTGGTGGGTGATGATCAAAAATCAGCATTGTTTAGCTATTTGCAAACAGAACTTGCTATGAGCGATGTCACTTTAGTCCCTGCGAGTAAACAGTCTGCGCAACTTTATTTATTTAAAGAGCAGCTAGAGCGCCAAACCTTGTCGTTGTTTCAAAACGGACAAGTAGCTGAATATGAACTGGCATACAGTGTGAGTTATGTTGTAAAACGCCCAAAACAAGAAGCCATTGAAAAACGTTTTGAGCTTTACCGTAATTACCAAGATGATCCTGACAACGCACTAGCTAAAGCAAAAGAGCTTGAACTGCTGATCAGCGAAATTCGCCAGCAAGCGAGTCGTCGAATTGTTAGAGAGTTGTCGCAACTATAATGCGTTGTTATGCAAATCAGCTGCCTAGCGAATTAAAAAAGGGGTTAAAACCTTTTTATTTGGTTTTTGGTGAAGAGCCTTTTCAAGAAGCGCAATGTGTACAGCTCATACGCGACAGCGCAAAAGCGCAAGGTTTTGATGAAGTAATTAAATTCACTTTAGCCCAAGGCTTTGATTGGCAGGAAATCATAGCGCAATACCAAAGTATGTCGTTATTTAGTGCGCGTACAATTATTGAGCTTGACTTAAACCAGCAAAAACCTGGTACACCCGGCGCAAACACCTTTAAAAAGGTCGTTGAGCTTGAAAACCCTGACACCATTTTAATTGTTAAAGGCGCCAAAGCAAGCCAAGATGTGCAACGCGGTGCGTGGTTTAAAGCACTCGATAAGCAAGGGTTATTTGTACCCTGCTATCCGCTTAGTGGTAATCACTTAAAACGTTGGCTTGATGAACAGTGCCAACGCTTGTCACTTAATTTACAAAACGAGGCTAAGCTCAGTTTAATTAATGCCACTGAAGGCAATTTACTGGCTTGTTTCCAAGAGCTTGAAAAGCTGTCACTAATACATGGTGACGCTCTCATTACCCAGCAACTGGTAATGCAAGGGCTACTAAACCAATCTAAATTCGATATTTTTGATTTAAGTGATGCTCTTTTAAACGGCCATACTTCACAAGCAATAAAAGTATTAAATAAGCTTGCCAGTGATAACACTGAAGTAGTGAGTATTTTATGGGCCATCAATAAAGATTTAAATACCTTAATAGGTGTACAACAAGGGTTACTGCAGGGTGAGTCATTAGCGACCCTGTTTAAGCAAAAAGCGATTTGGAAAAATCAGCAAGTGCCGGTACAAACAGCGATAAACAGACTAAATATTCACACCCTTGAAAGCATTAGCAGTGAACTGGCATTATTTGATGCAAGCTACAAACAAGGTGTATTGATTGCGCCCTATCAAGCATTAGCACATATTTGTATTAAATTTTGCCAACCACTCGATATTCCACTGCCGTGCCATACTAACCGTCAGTAAAGGAAAAATATCATGATTGCAATTTTTGGTGGCACTTTTGACCCCATTCATTTTGGGCACCTTAATATGGCGCAGCAATGCGTGGCTACTTTTGAATTACACTCACTCTATTTTATGCCCTGTGCAATACCCGCACACAAAGCGGCACCGGGGATCAGCACCGAACATCGTATTGCAATGCTTAAAACCGCAATTAAACCATATTCGCAGTTTAAGCTTGATTTACGAGAACTAAAACGCAGCGGCCCGTCGTATTCTTTATTAAGTTTGCAAGAACTAAGAGCAGAAAATCCCGATACCCCGATTCTATTTTTGATTGGAATGGACTCATTCAACAACCTTGATAAATGGTATCAGTGGCAAATAATAACGAGTCTATGCCATATAGTGGTGTATCAACGCCCTGGTCAAAACTGTGATGTACAAGGTGAACTTAAAAACTACAAACAGCAGGCTATGAGCAACGATATTTCCCTACTAAACGAAAAAAATGGCGGACACCTTTACTTTTTAGAAGGTAAGCAACTGGATGCCGCATCCAGTAATATCCGTCAAGCTCTTAAAAAAAGTATTAAAAAGAGTGAACTATTACCCGACACCGTGAGTCACTATATTGAGCAGCACCAGCTTTATCAAGAGTGATTGGTATAAACCCCTCGGCGTGTTAAAATAACCGCTATTAAATTTTAAATTGAGACAAAACCTTGGATTCGAAACAACTACTCGCTTTTGCACTAGACAAAATTGACGATATGAAAGCACGTGATGTGATTCAACTTGACGTAACTGGCACTTCAGACGTAACCGATTACATGATTGTATGTTCAGGCACATCAAGACGTCATGTATTGTCAATTGCTGATAACTTAGCAAAAGAAGCTCGTCACGCTGGTGAAGAGCCATTAGGCTACGAAGGCCAAAGCGATGGCGAATGGGCATTAGTTGATTTAGGTGATGTGATTGTTCACGTTATGCAAGATCAAGCACGTAGCTATTACGATCTAGAAAAGCTTTGGGGCTAATAGCTCCCTATTTTAGACAACGCTTGGAAATAACGTCGTGAAAATACAAATGATTGCTGTTGGTACAAAAATGCCAGCATGGGTAGAAACAGGTTTTGCAGAATATCAGCGCCGCTTTCCCAAAGATATGGCACTGGAACTAATCGAAATACCTGCAGGTAAACGTGGCAAAAACGCAGATATAAAGCGTATTTTGCACATCGAAGGTGAAAAAACCTTAGCCGCTATACCTAAAGGCAATCGTATTGTCACACTAGAAGTAACTGGTAAACCACTGGATACTCACCAGCTTGCAAAAAACATGGAAAAGTGGCAACTTGATGGTCGCGATGTCAGTTTACTGATTGGAGGACCAGAAGGCTTAGCTCCCGAGTGTATTGCGGCCTCTGAGCAAAAATGGTCGTTATCAAATTTAACGCTCCCACACCCTTTAGTACGCATTATTGTTGCTGAAAGCCTTTACAGAGGCTGGAGCTTAAATAACAACCACCCTTATCATCGCGAGTAGTTTCTTGCCATGCTAAAACGAAGACCCACTATTCGCGACCACTCAGCAGAAGCTAATTTATTTGCTCGGCGTGCATTTGTGGGTTTTATATTTATATTAGCCCTAGTAGCCATATTATTGTCTAACTTGTACACCATTCAAGTTGACGACCACCAAGATTACCAAACTCGCTCTAATGACAACCGCATAAAAGTAATCCCTATTGCACCTAATCGCGGACTTATTTACGACCGCAACGGTGTTTTACTGGCCGAAAATAAGCCCGTTTATAACCTTGAAGTGATCCCCGAAGAAGTTGATGATTTAACCGCCTCTTTGAAGTCTATCAGCAAAATCATTGAAATAACCGAGCAACAACAAGCTGATTTCCTTGATGATATAAAACATACTCGACGTTTTAAAAGCCAAGTCCTCAAAGCCCGTTTAAATGAAAACGAAGTAGCGATGTTTTCAGTAAACCAGCATAAATTCCCAGGGTTTAGCATTGAAGCGCGCCTAGCGAGATATTATCCCTTTGGCGATACCTTAACCCATGCATTAGGCTACGTTGCTAAGCTCAATAGAAAAGAGCTAAACAAACTTGAGCAACAAGGTGAAGCCACCAATTACAGAGCCACTCATGATATTGGCAAGCTGGGTATCGAAAAATATTACGAGCCGTTACTACATGGTCAGGTCGGCTCACAGCGAGTTGAGGTAAACAACCGTGGCCGTATTATTCGCACCTTAAACATGGAACCACCGCAGCCGGGGGATGATTTAGTACTTACTCTCGACATTGGTTTACAACAAATAGCCCAACATGCACTTAAAGATATGCGCGGCGCTATTGTGGTAATGGATGCAAAAGATGGCGGCGTTCTAGCGCTTTATTCAAACCCAAGTTATGACCCAAATTTATTTGTGCACGGTATTAGCAGCAAAGACTACAAAGCCCTACTTAATCCAGATCTCCCGCTTATAAACCGTACCACTCAAGGACGCTATGCACCAGCATCGACTATTAAGCCGCACATGGCTATTTTGGCATTAGAAGAAAATATAGTGCAAGAAACCACCACCATGTGGGATCCCGGTTTTTTTCAAATACCAAACGTAAAGCATAAATGGCGCGATTGGCGACGTTGGGGCCATGGCCATGTTGATGTTTACAAAGCCATAGAAGAGTCATGCGATACTTATTTTTATGATGCAGCGTATCGTTTGGGGATCACTAAAATAAGTAACTTTATGGCGCGTTTTGGCTTTGGTGAACTTTCAGGTATTGATATACATGAAGAAGCAACCGCTATTTTACCCTCAAAAGAGTGGAAAGAAGATCGTTTTAAAGAGTCATGGTGGCGTGGCGATACTATTTCTGTCGGGATTGGCCAAGGTTATTGGACTGCCACCCCGATTCAAATAGCTAATGCCACTAATATTTTAGTTAACAGAGGGATAAATCATCCACCTCATTTAGTGCAAGTAGCTAAAAAAGAAGACCAAATTACCCAGCTCAATAATGAAGAAAAGCCACCTGTTGTTCTTAATAACGAGGATAACTGGCGAATTGCTATTGATGCCATGCATAACACGGTTAAAAAGACTACCGGTACAGCACATCGCGCGTTTAAAGGGGCTACGTACGACCCAGCAGGTAAAACCGGTACCGCCCAAGTGGTCAGTATTGCTCAAGGCGAGCGCTATGACGCCGATGCACTTAAAGAGCGCCAGCGTGATAACGCCATTTACGTCGGTTTTGCCCCATACGATAACCCTCAAATCGTTGTCTCTATTGTGGTAGAAAATACTGGGGGCGGCAGCTCAGTAGGTGCCCCAATTGCGCGCCAATTAATGGATTACTATTTTGCTGCTAACCCCATTCAATCATCAGGGAGTAAAGTTCCATGACGGCTTTACATGATAAGCGTTCTATTTGGCTGCGCTTGCATATTGATTTGCCGCTTTTTATTGCTTTATTACTAATGATGGCAGGCAGCATCACAATTGTTTACAGTGCCTCTGGCCAAGACTCTGCAATGATGATGCGCCACGGTACCCGTATGGCTGGTGCTATTATTGGTATGTTTGTGTTAGCACAAATCCCTCCAGCAACTTTAAAACGCTTAGTCATCCCTATGTATTGCTTAGGACTACTCATGCTGGTTGGAGTACTCCTATTTGGTGTGAGCTCCAAAGGTGCGCAACGCTGGTTAGATTTAGGCATCACCCGCTTTCAACCCTCAGAGCTGATGAAATTAGCGGTTCCTATGATGGTGGCTTGGTATATTGGCCGTAACCATTTACCCCCTCGAGCGCTGCATTTAGTGATTGGTTTTGCCATTGTTATGCTACCTACTCTACTTATAAAAGAACAGCCTGATTTGGGCACCTCAATTTTGATTGCCAGTTCAGGTGTATTTGTGTTGTTTTTATCTGGCTTGAGTTGGCGTTTAATTGGCTTCTTAAGCTCTGTTATTGCCTTAGCGGCATGGCCTTTTTGGCACTATGGTATGCACGATTATCAAAAGCAAAGAGTACTGACCTTTTTAGATCCAGAGAGCGATCCGCTTGGTTCTGGCTATCATATAATCCAATCAAAAATAGCGATTGGTTCAGGCGGTATAGAAGGCAAAGGCTGGTTGCAAGGCACACAATCACAACTAGAATTTTTACCTGAAAGACATACTGATTTTATTTTTTCAGTACTGAGTGAGGAGTTTGGCCTGTTCGGTGTGTGTGTTTTACTGAGCCTATACCTATTCATTATTGGTCGCGGACTTTATATTGCCGTTAATGCCCAAGATGCCTTTGGCAAGTTACTCGCGGGCTCACTCATTCTGACATTTTTCGTTTATATTTTTGTAAACATTGGCATGGTTTCGGGCTTGTTACCCGTTGTAGGTGTGCCATTACCATTGATTAGCTATGGTGGCACCTCAATGGTTACCTTAATGGCTGCATTTGGCATTATTATGTCGATTGCCACAGATAAAAGGATGCTCTTAAAATAATGCGCCTTTATAAACAACTTATAATTATTACACTCGTTAGCCTCTTTTTGAGTGCGTGCAGCAGTTCAAGTAGTCGTTATAGTATGCGTCATGATGCCGCACCACTGCGAGCACCAACTGAATTAGAAATGCAAGATGCTATTGTCACTAAAGTTATAAAAAGCGCGAGCACCACACGCCCTTACGAAGTGTTGGGCAAACGTTATACCCCTATGCTCGATGAAACCGGTTATTCAGAAACGGGCATTGCTTCATGGTATGGCCGAAAGTTTCATGGTTATCATACCTCTAACGGCGAAGTTTACGATATGTTTGCTATGACGGCAGCCCATAAAACCTTACCATTACCGAGTTTTGTACGCGTAACAAATACAGCCAATGGCCAATCTGTTATAGTACGGGTTAATGATCGTGGGCCCTTTCATGATGATAGAATCATTGATCTTTCCTATGCTGCTGCCTATAAACTTGGCTACCATAAATACGGTACAGCAAAGGTTAAGCTTGAAGCGATTACCCTCGCAGATACCCGTGCACGAAAAACCTATGTTCAAGTAGCAGCCGGCAGTACCTTAGCCAACATAGAAGCATTGGCACACACACTACGAGAGCAGTATAAATTACCAACAAATATCGTCGAAAAAGACGCTATTTATAGATTGCACTTAGGGCCGATAAAAGATGCCCAACACGCGCAACAAGTATTAGAAACATTAAAACAAAATCAATTTCAGAACGCGTTCTTGCTTTACACTCAGTAAGCCCTTTAGAATAGGGAGAATGCATATTTTTAACTTTAACCATTAATGAGTATGATGAAATCTATTAAACATAAAATTCTTACTGGTGTTTGCGGCTTAGTCTGTTCTGCCGCCGTCTTTTCAGCCACCGCACAAATTATTCCAGCCCCCCCTCAAGTTAATGCTAAAGGTTACTTTTTGGTGGATTTCACCACAGGTAAAGTTATTGCAGAAGGTGAAGCTGATACAAAACTTGCTCCTGCTAGCTTAACTAAAATGATGACTAGTTACGTAATTGGTACAGAGATTAATGCAGGTAATATCGCACCTACCGATATGGTGACTATTAGCGAAAAAGCATGGGCAAAAAACTTTCCTGAATCATCTAAAATGTTTATTGAAGTGGGTAAGCAAGTTAGCGTAGATGATCTTAATCACGGTATTATTGTACAATCGGGTAATGATGCCTGTGTTGCTATGGCTGAGCATATTGCAGGCAGCGAAAGTGCCTTTGCAGATTTAATGAATGCCCATGCTGAAAAGATAGGCATGACAAATACTCACTTTATTAATAGTCACGGTCTTGATACAGACGAGCACTACACAACGCCACGCGATATGGCCACACTTGGTGCAGCCTTAATCAAAGATGTGCCGGATGAATACGCCCTATATAAAGAAAAATCTTTTACTTTTAATGGTATAAAGCAATATAACCGTAACTCGTTGTTATGGGATGAAAGCTTAGATGTTGATGGTATTAAAACAGGCCATACATCTGATGCGGGTTACAGCTTAGTCACCTCGGCAACAAAAAATGACATGCGTTTAATTGCGGTAGTTATGGGTACTTCAAGTGAGCGTGCGCGTAAAGTTGAAAGTAAAAAACTGCTTAACTACGGTTTCCGCTTTTTTGAAACAATTACGCCTTACAAAGCGGGCGATAGTTTTGCAGAGCAACGCATCTGGATGGGTAACAAAGAGAATGTCTCTTTAGGTATTTTAGAAGACACCCCTATTACAATCCCTCGTGGCCAACATAAAAACCTGAAAGCAAACTTTGAGCTTGACGATACGCTCGAAGCACCTTTAGCTAAAGGCACTAAAGTAGGCACGCTGTTTTTACAACTTGAAGGCGAAGATATTGCACAATATCCGCTAGTTACACTTGAAGAAATACAAGAAGGTAGCTTCTTCAGTAAAATATATGACTACTTACGCTTACAAATAATGTAAGCACGAGTAAAGTAATATGAACGCCTCTTCTGTGAGGCGTTTTTTTTTGCTTGAAAAGTGCTAGAATGCGCCCCATATATACCAATCGTATTGAATGACTATCGTTGGCTTAGGTCAAAAGTAACATCATTTCAAGATTGTCATTAGCCTTTCAGTTCTAAGCTTAACGTATAAGTTGAGCCAACACTTTTGTTTGAGGAGTTCCCGTCGTGGTTGAACCTGTTAAAAACACTAAATTTGATGAGTACCTAGAGTACCCTTGCCCGTTTACATTTAAAATTATGGGTTTAGCAAACGTAAACTTAACTGATCAAATTTTAGAAAAGTTACAACCTATCGCCCCGGGTGATTATGCGCCAAAAGTAAAACCGAGCAGTAAAGGTAACTATGAGTCAGTCACTTTAGTAGCCACAGTAACAAGCGGCAAACACATTGAAGAAATTTACAACGTGATCAGCAATATCGATGACGTGCGCCATATGCTTTAAGCTATAGTTGAGATTTGTTGTGAGCGAAAACACCCTAATCGTACGCCAACTGGGTCGTCAGCGTTACATGCCGATTTGGCAAAAAATGCAAG
This sequence comes from Pseudoalteromonas sp. S1609, assembly GCF_005887255.1. Classification (GTDB taxonomy): domain Bacteria; phylum Pseudomonadota; class Gammaproteobacteria; order Enterobacterales; family Alteromonadaceae; genus Pseudoalteromonas. Next base: position 28,247 of record NZ_PNDJ01000004.1, read on the forward strand.
ACTTTACCGACACCCGTGATGAAAATACGCCAGATGAAATTTGGTTGGTAGAGCATGAAAGTGTATTTACCCAAGGCCAAGCCGGTAAAGATGAGCACTTACTCGCCCCAGGTGACATAGAAGTGATTAAAGTTGACCGCGGTGGACAGGTGACTTACCACGGCCCTGGTCAGCAAATGATGTATGTATTATTTAATTTACGTCGTTTAAAAATTGGGGTGCGAGAGCTAGTTACTTGGCTTGAAGAGTGCATCATTGAATCCCTTGCAGAGTTCGCCATAGATGCATACGCGAAAGCGGATGCTCCTGGTGTTTACGTTAACGACAGTAAAATTGCTTCTTTAGGTTTACGAGTTCGTCGTGGCTGCTCATTTCATGGCTTGGCATTAAATGTTAATATGGATCTAAGTCCATTTTTACGCATCAACCCATGTGGTTATGCGGGCATGAATATGGTGCAAACTAAAGAACTAAATGGCCCTCAAAACCTTGAAGCTGCAGGTGAAGGGCTGGTAAAACACATGATCAAGAAGCTTAATGCAACACAGGTTAAGCATACTGAAGGGTTTGAAAACGAATGAATAAACCAGTCAAAATGGAACCAGGTGTAAAACTACGCGACGCAGAAAAAATGGCGTTGATCCCCGTTAAAGTTTTACCAACAGAAAAAACCGAAATGCTCCGTAAGCCAGAGTGGCTTAAAATTCGCTTACCTAAGTCAACCGAGCGAATTGACGGCATAAAACAAGCAATGCGTAAGCATGGCCTTCACTCTGTATGTGAAGAAGCTTCGTGTCCTAACTTATCAGAGTGTTTTAACCACGGTACAGCGACCTTTATGATTTTAGGGGCTATTTGTACACGTCGTTGTCCATTTTGTGACGTTGCACATGGTCGCCCATTAAAACCTGATGCCGCTGAGCCTGAAAAGCTGGCACTGACCATTAAAGACATGAAGTTAAGCTATGTAGTTATTACTTCTGTAGACCGTGATGATTTACGTGACGGTGGTGCTCAGCACTTTGCTGATTGTATCCGCGAAATTCGTAAGCATAATCCAGAAATTACCATTGAGATTTTAGTGCCCGATTTTCGTGGCCGTATGGACAGAGCGTTAGAAATTTTAATTGAAACGCCGCCAGATGTATTTAATCACAACTTAGAAACGGCGCCACGTTTATACAAACTTGCGCGCCCGGGTGCTGACTATAAATGGTCTCTTGAATTATTACGTCGCTTTAAAGAAGCCCACCCTGAGGTTAAAACAAAATCAGGCTTAATGGTTGGCCTTGGTGAAGAAATTAGCGAAATCGAGGAAGTACTTCGCGATTTACGTGCTCATGACGTTGATATGCTTACTGTAGGGCAATACCTACAACCGTCTAAGCACCACTTACCCGTTAAGCGTTACGTGCCACCAGCTGAATTTGACGCATTAAAAGAATATGCTGATGAAATTGGCTTTACACACGCCGCTTCAGGCCCGTTTGTACGTTCAAGCTATCATGCAGATCAACAAGCGGCAGGTAAAGAAGTAAAGTAATCTCTCGCAATGTATAAAAAACCGCCATTAGGCGGTTTTTTGTTTTTTAGCAGTTATTTTTACTGTTTATAAAATAACGTTAGGTTAAAGCAAGGTTACTTGAGATAATTATGCTTGAACCCATTATTTAGGTTATATATGAAATTATTAGTTCGTAACTTATCACGTGCCACTACTGAGCATGAACTTCGTACGTTATTTACGGCTCACGGTAAAGTGACCACCTGTAACTTGGTACTCGATAAAGAAACAGGCCAATCTAAAGGCTTTGCCTTTGTAGAAATGCCTAATGACATTGAAGTTAAAGGCGCAATTAAAGCGCTTAATCAAACCACAGTAGACAAAAGCAAAATCCGTGTAAAACTAGCGGATGCTTAATAAGTAAAAATTGAGGTGTTGCAAGTTAACACATACTTTCAATATTTAACCTCAATTTATATTGCTCAAAGTTTTAGTTATGACGCTTTGAGCAATATAATTAATTGGGTTTATACCTGAGTCAAAATCCCTTTTAAGACCTGCTGCTTACTTACTATATCCTTGTATAAGGCAAATTGGTTTTTTGCGCGATCTAAGTTGTGTCTCTTATGTTTAACGCTAAAGTAATTATCACCATCTATATAATCAGTTAAAAATCGTAAGCCAATCATAAAGGGCATCACTTTAGCACCTAACCAAAAGCTTTGTTTCTCGGCGGGCGTCAATACCGCCTTTAAGGGCTCAACATAGCCTTTAACAATCGCTGCAAAAATATCTTCACGAACACCTACCTTTTCAAGCGCCGTTGAATCTTCTTGCTCTGCAGAGCAAAATGTTCTGACCATATCACCAAAATCGTTAAGCCAATAACCAGGCATACAGGTATCTAAATCTATCACCGCTTTTGCATTATTAGAGTCTAAGCAAAATAGCATGTTGTTTATTTTAGTATCGTTATGGCACACACGAATAGGCACTTTTCCCTCAAGGGCATTAAGCTCATCGATAAGTGAAAGCTGCGACAGGCAAAAATCAACCTCTTCCTGACAATGAGCCAAACGTTTATGAGGATCGGTGCTAACAACTTGCTTGAAAACTTCTGCACGCATGGCCAAGTTATGAAAATTAGGAATAACCGCATGTAAATTGTTCGCGTCAAAGTCTTGTAGCGCTTGCGCAAATTGGCCAAATGCATTGGCCGCTGTTTGTGCCTGGCTAGCAGTATTAACCACATCTTCACTATAACTGCCACCAATAAACTCAAGTGCTCGCCAAGTATCATCATCATTATTAACTAAATAGTCATTCTGAGTCGTCGCTACATGGCGTACTATTGCTAGATTGAATTCACCTGCTTGTTGTTTTTTACTTAAGTGTTGCTCTATTAATCGCGCATTATCAACAAGTAACTGTGGTTTTGGAAACACCACCGTATTGAGCTTTTGTACAACCAGTGACCGCTTCGAAGTACTTAATAACATAGTAGTATTTATATGCCCACTGCCTATGGGTTTTATGCTCGCATGCTTCTCGTCAAGGCCAAAACTCTCAGATAAATAAACTTCTATAGGAACTGTATTCATTTTCTACTTCACTCTTTTCGCCCAAGGCGACAATAATTTAATAGCTACGCTTGACGTAATGCGCACAAAGTAGCCGCAATGGTTGTCAGTTCTGATTTATAGGTAACACCAAACCAAGGCTCTTTTGCAGTGTATACAAATACAGGCTGTGCTTTTACATTAATAGCTTTCTGGATTTGATCAGGTAAGAAGTACTCTTGCTGAGTATTCACGTTATATTGCTGTAAAAACGTTTCAAAGCCTTGTTGCAAATAGTCAAAAAAGCAGGGGGTGATCCCCCAAAAACTCATCGAGCCTAGGGAGTTTGGGCTAATTTTATCACGTAAACCCTGTGGGTTATCGCCAAAAATATGCTCAGACTGTTGTTGAATATTCAAATACTCGGTTACGGCAACAAGCTTTCCATCCGCAATTTTACATACCCCACGATTAACACCACCGTGCTCAGAAAGAGTATCAATAATCGGATACCCTACCATTGCCCATTCAGCGCTTCTTTTAAAGTGCTCACTCAGTAATACAAACGAAGATTTGCCATAATAGTCATCGGCAGTGATCACAATAGCGGGGTTATTAATGTGGGCTTTGGCACACAACAGAGCATGACCTGTGCCCCAAGGCTTTACTCGCTGGCAAAGTGTTGCTTTAAATTGTTCGGGCACCTTTTCAATGTGTTGCTCCACCAGCACCACATCAATATCACTAGGTAATCGGGGCAAAATAGTACGCTCTATTTCACTGCGTACCGCTTGGTTTATGATCAGCACCACCTGCGTCACGCCTGCAGCATGCGCATCAATAATACTCAGCTCCATAATAGTGCAATTTAGCCCTGGAATTTCTGCAATTTGTTTATTGCCACCAAAGCGACTACCTAAGCCACCTGCAAGCACAATTAAACTCAGTTTATATTTTTTCATTTAGAGTCTGCGCATTTAAGAGGGTAATTTATCAAGCCAAGTTTGTAACCACGGCTCGGTGACAGGCCAAGGCTCAAAGTCTTCACAGGCATCAATTTCTAGTCGGTTACCCACAGGTTTAGCTTGTAAGTCACGTAATAGTTCATCAAAGCTACGCCCTGCTGCGCAAAACGTATCACCGTAGCTTCTGTCACCCATGGCTACAATGCCAAATGGTTTATTGGTTAACATTGGAAACGTACTGTTAAGCTGATTATAAAGCTCTGCCAAGTTAGCGGGTATATCGCCTTGTCCTGTTGTTGAAGTAACTATTAAAATATGCGTCGCATTTTTTAGATCTTCTAAACTTGGCTCTGCAAATACGCTTACCTGATGGCCAGTTTGCTCTATAGTATCGCTTATTTGCTCACTTAAACGTTCAGCACCACCATACACGCTGCCTACAAAAATACTAATATGTGCCATTAATAATCCTTTTCTTCACTTGGCCACCCTAACTGTTTGCAAATACTCAACATTGCATCACCTAGTAGCGCTTTAATTATTATCGATTCATTACTGTAAGGATGTACAAAACGCAGTTCTGTAGCAAATAACATTAATCGTCTAAGGGAGAAATGCTCTCTAAAAAACTGATTATGCTGGTTATCACCATGGTTAACGTCGCCAATTATCGGTAACGACAAATGTTTTAAATGGCGACGAATTTGATGTTTACGCCCTGTTTTAGGAAAACACTCTACCAAAGAATACCTAACCGTTGGGTATTTTCCTATGGGAATAGGCAACGCAGCTTGGTGCAAACAGTTAAACTGAGTTTGTGCTTCTTGAGCATCTTTATTCTGATCGGCAAATTTATCAGCGATTTTGTCTAGTTCTTCTTTTAACGGTTTATCTAAAAAAACAGATTCAGGCGCAAATCCGCGTACCAAAGCTAAATAACGCTTTGAGATCGTGCCCTCAATAAACAACTGATTCATATCACGCGCGGCTTCTGAGCTTAGAGCAAACAGCAACACACCCGATGTCGGCCTATCAAGACGGTGCACAGGAAACACATGCTGACCGAGTTGATCGCGTAGCATTTGCATTGCAAATTGAGTTTCATGCTTATCTAAAAAGGAGCGATGAACAAGTAAGCCTGATGGTTTATCAATCGCTACATAGTTCTCATCTTGATAGAGAATGTTCAGTTCGCCGTATTCAACTGGCGCTGGACGTTCAGTCATCTGGCTCTCCAAGCAATGAATCTAATTGCGTCAGCAAAGAAATAATCTCTTCGCTTCCGGACTTATCAATGAGTGTCATTTGCGCCATAGGAGCAATCGCAAAATTACGCGGTAACGGTTGTTTCATTGTAATAATCTGTTGAATTTTTTCTATAAATACAAACTGTAACCACTGTTCAAATGCAAGCGTATCATGGCAAAAAGGGACGCTTGAATGCAACAATGCAGAGTCAATCGGCTCATTCTGCCAAAGCTGATACTTTTTAAGTAGCGCAGTTAATTGTGTTAAATAGAGTTGGGTTTGCTCAGTCATAATCACCCTTTACTTTGTATATTGCACAATTATACCCTGTTCCCTCAACAGTCGCTATGGCGTATAATTAGCGTAATTTTGTAGTAAAAACAGTTGGAAATTCATGAGTGAACATATAGCCACATTAGGCCAGCTTTTAGACGGTGCAGGAACTCAATGGCGTGCTTTTGATATTGGCAGGCATATTACCAAGCTTGATAAACAACAATTTTTAGCTGTTGAACAAGCACAAGTTCCTTACCCTTACCCATTAGCAGGCCATGCATGGCTAGCGATTCAATTTTGGGACAGTAAAGCTAGCAAAGAACCCTATGTGTGGTTTTTAAAATTCCCACTTGATGAACAAAGTAAACTCGTTAGTGCCAGCCGCGACCACTTTGCAGACATGGTAATTCAAGCACTAGGAACAGAAATTACCGGCGAACAAGCCGATGGCAAACTCGATAATAACCCTTACGTATTTACTCCTAATGCTAATAAATTAGCGGCGTTTAATGCACAAGTTAAAGTGTTATTAAAACAACCAGCCTCACAGTATTATGAGCATGCCCAGCTTTATTTTAGTGGCCAGATTGGTTTTGATAATTGGCAAAGTGTGGCGCTACAAGGCATTGCTGATTTTGCTTATCGCCTCAACAGTGCTGATAACTTAAAACACTTACACGCTGCGTGGCCTAATTTACCTGTTGAAGTATTACAACCATTAAGCGCAATGCTTGAACACATCGAAATACCACCCACGTTAAGTGAGTTATTGTTAAGTTATGGACAAACCGCCCTTAAGAATAATGATGTGGTTACGGCTTCTGCCGCGCTTCGCGCCATATCATCAGGGCAAGCAACAGGGCTTAGCGCACAACTGGTTGACTGCGCTTTAGAATCTACGCTTGGGCAAGACTCAGACATTTTATTAACTATTGCAGGTCGCTGCTTTAAACAATTAGAAGAGCCACAGCGTTTGCATGTATTTATGGATAACTGTGCGCACCATGAGAAAATAGCTGAGTTATTTCCCAGCATTTTTGCAGATTTAGTTGCAATTCCAACTATTCGCCCACATTTATTAGCATTACTACGTAAAGAAAACAGAAGCGAGACGTTAGCTCGCGCAATTGGAAGGTTATTCTCTTAAATGGCTAGTTTATGGACGTTCATACTTATTGGGGCTGTAATTTATTTTTTTTGGCTAAATCGTAAAATAGCCGAAGCAGCGAACGTTCATGCCAAACGCCAAAGTGAGCAATTGCAGGTACAACTAATGAGTGTGGCTTGTAGCAAGCGTCGGTTTGGCATTTTAAAAAGTGGTAAACCGGGCATGAAAAGCGAATTTATTTTTGAATTTTCAAGCGATGGTGAAAATGCTTATCAGGGAGTGTTAATCATGGAAGATGAAAAGCTAAAAAGTGTGGTTGTGCCACCACATAAGATATAATTTTTGTAAACAAAAAACCAAGGCGTAACCTCAGTTACGCCCTAATTGCCAACATCCTGTAAGGCATCCTTTACCTGATCCTTGTTTATCATCCACTGAACGAGCAAACTACCGTGTTAGCCCTCCATTGCATCCTGCAATATCCTCTTGCCGCCTTGGCCGTCCTGCGTAAACTAACGCTCCTGCAATATCCTATCGCATCATCCTTGGTATCCTTTAAATAGCTCCTAGCTATTTTAGTACTTCATGTACTTCCTGTTTCATCCTTGCATCCGTGTTAACTTGTCCTTTACGCTTCCTGCTAGTCACTACTATGCTGCCTGATTCCATATCCATGGCATTAGCTCAGTCATTGAGCTATGTCGTCTTGACAAAGTAAAGTTTAAACCAAACGGCTGGGTATAATAGTGAGGAAAACTAAAAAATTTAATGTCACAAAATTGAAAAAACTAAAATAGCTATAAATAACAGAAGCTTGATGCTTATAAACGGATAAATAATGGATTTAAACTGACAAAGAGCACACTAATGTAGGATATATCTCACACTGGTGTGCCCGATTTGGAACATAGGCTTACAGATACGCCATTATGAACAACTACCTTTATTGAGCATTAGCAACTTTAAATAGTAATTCACCCTTAACTTGGTTAAATGAAAGTTGTTTAAAGTGCTCAAAGCCTTGCGATTTAAAAAATTTCGTATGCTCGTCACGAGTCACAAATACCGCTATACCAGAAGACTCAGGATTATCGTGTATTAAGCCATCTAAACCTTTAAGTAAAGTGCGACCAAACCCTTGCCCGTGAAAGTGTGGATCAACCGCAATAAACGCTAAAAAGTAATAATTCCCTTGCGGCTTTAAGGCGTCACGAATGGTTTTTTCTTTTTCAATTAATTGATTCGTTTGTAAATAACCTGCACTTAGCATCAGTTTTAATCGCCAATGCCAATAACGCTCAGCTTGTAATTGGCTATTTGACTCAAACACACAGGCAACCGCTTTTAATTTATCATTGCGGTAAAGGCCGATTAAAGGCTGCTTCTCTTGCCAAAAGCTACTGAGCTCTTCACGGATAAGTGCACGTAATTTTTTTTCATAATCGAGCGGGTTGTCTTCGTTATACCCTAGCAGTGTTTGTAAAATAGGATCGTTTTGATATGCCTGATATATCAGGCTGGCTGCTGTGCTTATATCCTCTGGTGCAATATGCTGAACACTAAAGGCGTCTGTCGATTCTGCTGTGGCTGTCATTTTATTTCCTTTGTTATTTTACACCCCCATCGTTACGCCAAGTAACGCATAAGGGATTAATTTTGAACTACAACGATGACCAAATGCTTATATAACTATATACCTAAGTGAGACAAATAAGCGAATTTACATTTTAGTTAGTACGCTCATCCACTGCATTGAGTCAGATCATGCTTTAGCGACTTACTATTGAGTAAATAAAGCATAGATTCAGTAAGGGTTAAACTGGCTAGATATACCATTCCCCCCTAGAGTTAATACATATTAATTCATTTAGGAGCATTATTATGGATACAACAAAACATACTATTAATACCTTGTTCGCCCAACTAGGACTGCCGGATTCGGATGCGCAAATAGATGCATTTATTGCCTCGCACTCCATTGCCGATACAACCTTGTTGCAAGATGCTCCCTTTTGGGATGAAGCCCAACAACATTTTATTGCCGAATCGCTAGCGGTTGATGGCGATTGGAGTGAAGTAATTGATGAACTAGACGTACGTCTTCGTCAAAAATAATTAATTTTATGGCGCATTTTAATGTGCCTTAGCCACTTTATTGATACCATACCCGCTCGCAGCGTCAATGTTGCGAGCTTACTTTATAAAAGAGTTATAATTGAATGAATGCTGCTGTATTTGAAGCTATTAAAGTCCTTCTTGATGAAGGCAAAGTTCCCACTGTTGCACTAACTAAAAGTCGTTTAACAACACCGACCCCAATGCCGGTTATTATTGCTGCGGTGAGTCAATATAAGAATAATCCTGATTCAATTTATAATTTAATGAAAACCCCAAAGCAAAGTGCCAGTAATGAAGGTCAAAACAGCTCTCAATTAGATAGAATTGAGCAAAAGTTAGATCAATTACTTACACTGCTCGCGCCAAAATAATTTGAGACTATAAATGTTTGTTGTTGATTTAACATTTGATTGCTACCAAGACACCACCTTAGAGCAAGCCGAGCAAGCAATAAACCGCTTGGTAAATGCATTACGTTTTAATGGCCAAATCATTGGAGAAGAATTTCCAACGGTGTTAAAAGATGGCTATTTTATAACACGCGTTATGTGTCCGACCGAAGACGCTATGCATCCACTTAACAACAGTGAATTTGTAAAACACAGTGTTGAAAAGCTTCATGATGCAGGCTTGTTAGCACCTAAAGTGAAAATAATAGGTCAAGACATTCATTCAAACGGCGCCGATGGTTGTAAAGAGCCCTCAAGCTATATTTTATATACTACCTATGTGCACACCTGCAGCCCACTGTATTGTGGCGATGACTTTTTACCCGTTCCGCTATTTAATATTCCGGCAATTGCCAATGGCGATTATAAAACCCTGATTAAATGGCAAGAAGATTGGCAAGCATGCGATCAAATTCAAATTAATGGCGCAACTCGCTGTGAATTTCCTGCACTAGAGGAAATAGCCAGCACACAAAGTGATTTGTATCGCCGAGGTAAAGATATTAGCAAACGCATCAGCTTTTTAACTAAAAAGCCAGTTTACTATTACTTATACCGTGTAGGTGGGGTTGATAAAACCTCGGAGCTTAAGCGTAAATGCCCAAGTTGCCAAGGTGAATGGAAATTACCTGAGCCGTGGTTTGGTTTATTTGATTTTAGGTGTGAGCCGTGTGGTTTAGTGTCTAATATTTCATGGGATTTTCAATAAATCCCATACTTAAGGTGCTATGTCTAAAACATCACACCTTAAAATTACCTTATAATTATACTGCCAACGACGCTATAAATTCACTGAGGTTTTTGGCGAGTACATAATGTGGCTTTTTACCTACATACTCTAGGCACACCTCACCTGTTTCCACTAATACCGTAACAAGTAAATCATCTTGATCAGTTAAACCAATAAAAACACTTGGCGCTTGCTTTAGCTTTCGCTTCATTAAAACATGACCCGTGATATTTTGTTGCAGTAAGTCAAAGTCATCCTCATTCCACGCTTGTAATAATTCTACTTGATGGCCATCAACGCTGGCTAAAATACTGCCAGCAAACATATGGCCATAAAACTGGCTAAGTTCATCAGGAAATTCAAGCTCTAATGCGTTAGCGAGATCAGCCAAAGAACCTGTAGGCTCTCTCACTATCGCTTGCCATTGAATCATACCGTGCTCATCGGCTGTGCCTATTTCACAAGGACTTGGCCATTGCTCATCGTGGGCGATGAGTGGCTGCTTTTGTGTATTTTTGATAGTTTTTTCACTAAAGCGTTGGTGAAGTTGGGCTAATTGCATTGCAACAGACATACTGTGAAACTCATTTAATTTAGATATAATGTCCCCATTGTAACTATTTAAGAGCAAACATGACAGATTACAGCAATTCTCCCGATCTTAAAGGCAGCGTACTTGGTCAATCTACTGAGTATGTAGATCAATACACGCCCAGCTTGCTTTTTCCTATTGCTCGCAAGCTTAATCGCGACGCGTTGAGCATTGATGAAGCCGCATTACCATTCAAAGGCCAAGATATTTGGACCGGTTACGAACTATCTTGGTTAAATACCAAAGGCAAACCACAAGTTGCGGTGGCGATATTTACTTTCGAATGTCAAAGTAGTCACATTATAGAGTCAAAGTCGTTTAAGCTTTATCTGAACAGCTTTAACCAAAGTCGCTTTGGAAGTATTGACATTGTTAAGCAACATTTAATTGACGACTTATCAAATGCGGTAAACAGTCCGGTAAAGGTAACCTTATACAGCGCTGATGATTATAATTGTATTCCTTGCACACCACTTCCTGGTGAGTGTATTGATGAGTTAGATATTGAAATAGATAACTACCATATTGACGCACATTCTTTAAAGTCACAAAGCGATAAAGTGGTTAGCGAAACCTTGCATAGCCACTTACTTAAATCAAACTGTTTAATTACTTCGCAACCGGATTGGGCCAGCATTATTATTCGTTATACTGGTGAGCAAGTGTGTCGTGAGTCATTATTACGCTATTTAATTTCGTTCAGGACCCATAATGAGTTCCATGAGCAATGTGTAGAGCGTATTTACAGCGACCTAACCACTCAATTGAATATTAAAGAGCTTGAAGTTTACGCGCGCTATACGCGTCGTGGCGGCCTTGATATTAATCCATATCGCTCAACGCATCATAACGATACCCCTTTTGCGGTAAAAATAAACCGTCAATAAGCTAAACAAAAAAGGAGCCTGAGGCTCCTTTTTTTAATCGTTAAGTTGCTTAGTTGGTACAGGCATTCCACACACATCAATGTAATTATGGCTATACGCAAACCATTCCTCACTACGACTACCTCGTGCTGAAATTAACTGTTTAAATGCATCTGAGTCTGTTTTCATTACTTTAAATCGGCTGTGATCGCTGCTAACGTCGGCTAATACTTGTAAATCTGTAATAGGATTAAACTCGCTACCACCTTTAGGTGTGCGCGCTAGCTGATGAAAATGTGCAATACCTGTAAGTACTCGCCCAAATACGGTGATATTTTTGTCTAAATAACGTGGACCTTGCCCTATGGTGACAAAAAATTCCGTGCTGGCACTATTAATATCGTTGCCGCGCGCCATTGCAAATACACCATGGCAATGAATTTGCCATGTTTGATCACGTGTTTCATTTTGCGCCACCGCAAAACCATTTAAAAATCCGGTTATTGGTGCATAACCATCCCTACCCATTTCAGTTATCATAAGCGGCTTATTCGTGGTTAAATAAAACTCGGCAGGTAATGTGCTATTTTTGGTTTTAGTTAACTTTTTACCCGTGCTATCACCACCTTGAGCAACAAACCCTTCCACAAAACGATAAATATGAGTGCCCTGATAAAAGCCCTGTCGTGCCAATTCTTTAATATTAGCACTGTGTTTTGGCGCAAGCGCTGGATTGAGCTCAATATACGCAGCACCGGTAGGTAGGGTTAGTTTTAAAATATTCTCAGGATCAACCCATCGCCATTGCTCATCTGTTGTAGCAGCAATAATCTCACTACTGGTTAGGCTTTTAACTGGCGTTGATGGCAAAGTGCTTTGCTGGACACATCCGCCGAGCAAAGCCGACGCTATAATAGTGATTACGAATTTTTTCATACCTTTTCCTTTTTATTATTGGTATTGGTAGATAAAGGTTAATCCCAATTGAATTTATACAGTATGTCGACATTTTGATACAGGCCACTGGTTATTTCTATATATAACTTCGACATTAGCTGATAACGCACTGCCACTTCACTGAGCGACTCAAATACCCCCACGCTATATTTAACCTGCAAACTCGGTGCTAAATAACCTGATATTTCTACCTTTGTTTGCTCGCCACTCCCTTTAGAGCTTAAGCTCACATCTGACAAGCCAAACGATTCACCGACTTTAGACACTAAGCTTTCGCTTCGGCTCACTCCTTGAGAAAGTAGTAATTGAGTTAACATTGCATCCGTTGAACTGTCGCCCTCCCCCAATGGTTGACCATTCAGCAAATACGCTAGGGCTTGTGCTTGGTCCATGCCCGGCTCTGAAAATACTTTTAAATTTGGCTGCTCAACACTGCCAGTTAAAGTAACACCTGCAATAACACCATCGGCGGTATTATTTGGATTGCGAATGGCTTTAATATTTAAATGAGGCTTATCTATTGCGCCACTGAAACCAATTTGCCCGGTTCTAATTATTAAGTCTTGACCAAATGCCAAGTAAGTTCCTTCAATTAGATTAAGCTCACCAATGGCAATAATGGGTGAGTCTTGGCTCATTTTTATATCCATATCACCCACTACTTTAGACTCAAGTCCAAATGAGGCTACTCTGACATCATTTTTAACCGTTACTTTTAAATCAATATCGTAGTTAAATGGGGCTTTTTTAGTATTTTGCGTAGTTTGATCCAAAATTATTTCATCATCACTAACCTGTACAACCCCCTCTGGCAGCTCTTCAATTTCTATTCGACCATAAGGCACTACAACATTACCTGCCAGCTTAAGTGCATTGTCAGCTAAACTTATTTTTAACTCTGGTGATACTTTAAACACCACGCCTTGTTGCGCTCTTACAAAAAACTCACTGCCGACTACATTCATATTTACAGCTGGTTGTTCACCTTGCCAATCAACATTCCCCGTTAATTTTACCTGTCCGCCTTGAGGGTCATTTAAATCTCCCTCAATGGTGGCGGTGGACTTATTAAACGCCACATTAATACTGGAGTTTTTAAGGGCAACAGGCAGTTGTTCACCTTCTAGGTTGATATTCTCTATGTTTAAATTTCCCTCTAACAAAGGGTCTTTTAGTGTGCCTGCTAATGCAACTTGCCCATGAATGGCGCCATTAAGCTGCTCGAAGGTGTATAAAAAAGGCTGTATATCAGACAATAAAATTTTATCAATTTGAATATTACCGTTAAGCGTTTGCTTATTTCGAATATCATCAATATCAACTTTAGTCGTTACTTTACCCAAAACACTCGATTCTATGTTAGCTTCTATTTGGCCAACCTTAGCATCAGAAAAAGCGCTTATGTTTAGCGTTTCTATAGGTAGCGTAAATCGATCTTTTTCGTTAATAAGTACCGCGTTAAGCCCTGATGAATTTAAATTAGCGCGTAGAGTTTTAAGTGTGCCAGCTTGCCAATTAGCAGCAAAGTCTCCCGCTATATCACCACGTGTTATTATATTATCTGGTAACCAATGTTTTAGCTCTCGCAATTCAAGATTGGCCAGTTTTACGTTAAGCTGGCCTAATTCGCGGGTTTGATTTAATCTATCAATACATAACTTACTATTACTCGATTGCCAACAATGCGCACTCACATTAAAGTCGCCCGTTTTCGAATCTATAGTTACAGCTATATCTTTAGCATTTTCAAAGCTAAGCGTTTTATCACTTATGCTAATATTACTGAGTTCACCTTGCCAAATCGCGTTAGCAAGTTTGCCATTTAGCTCAAACGTAGCAGCCCCAGCATCAGCATCAATAGATGCACTTAGTTGGTGATCGGTTTTATCACCACTACCAACTATTTCCACTTTATTAATTAAGTGATGCATGACACGCGCTGAATCAAGAGTAACGCTAATATCTGTTTGCCAATCGGTAGCGGTGTCTAACTGTGCTTTTAACGCCAACTTATTAATATTAATATCGTCATAAATAAACTGCTCTAGCTTTAACGCTAAATCAACTGCAGGCGTCAACCGCTCGCCTCTTATACTTAAATCTGCTTTACCATTAGCAATAAACGGAAGCTTTGCCTCATCATTACTTTGCAGCGCAATAGCCCCATTAATCTGCCATTGCTGATCGACTTCACCTGTTAAGGTTAACCTATTTGTGCCACTGCTAAGGTTAAATTTTTTTACAGTGGCTTTAAGTTCATCATTTAAGTTAAATTGAGCAGCAAAATTAAGCGGTACATCATTTAGTAACCCGCTTAATTGGGTGTCATCCATACTTAATTGCCAGCTATTTAAACTGGTAACAAATGCCCCTTTAAACTGCCCTGAAATATCACTGGTAAGTGTGTCAGTGAGGTATTGCGCTTTTAAACTCGATAGCGCGCCGCTAAAGTTAGCACTAACCCCATTTTGCCAGTCGATATTCGCTTGGATAGTAGCTTGGCTCTCATTCGCTTTAAGGGCTAACTTTTTTAAGTTTGCTTCGCTCAGTGAGCCATTAATTTGACTGTTAATATTCACAGTTGGATAAGCACCTAACTGACTATTACCAAATAACGATAACTGATAATCGTTAGCATTGCCTTGTGCGGTTAATTTTACGTCGGTTATCTTTAACTCTTTACTTGCTGTTTCGATAATCCACTGCTCTACATCGCCATTAACACTAAATGGATAATTTGGTTGTTTAAGATTAGCCGTAGCAGCTAGTTCAAAAGGAAATGATTCACTGCTTTTTATATCTACATTGAGCTTTTCTAAGTCTCCGCCTATTTGTATATTGGCATCATAACCATGCCCTTTTAGACTGATATCGCCATTAATTGGTAAGCGGCCTTTAAGCTTTGCGTTAAGTGCAGTATTAAGCTGCCACTGCTGATAATTTGCAGACAATGAAGCAACGTTAATCTCAGAACCTATTAGCTTCATTTGTAGCGCAATATTAATTACCACATTTTGCTGTGCATTCTGCGCCACTGTGAACTGCGCAATATTAAACTGTTCTAGGTAAATATTGAGTGGCGACATAAATGCGATATTAGGTAATGCTGGTAACTCAGTAATTGGGGTAGAACTGGCTGTATTTTCTCCAGGCTGCTCTTTTAACGCGATTAAAACACTCGGAATATTCACGTTTTTAATTTGAATATCAGCACCTTGTGCCTTTGCAGCAATCTCCATATTATTAACAACTACGTTTGCACTTGTGTGATTTAACACAAACTCACTGACCGCTAAACGCTTAAGTGCAATATTAAATGGCAAACTGATTTGTTCCAACGGTTCGTTAGATGTATCAGGAGAATTAGATGACGATGCTGGTAAGTTTAGTTTTATAGACCGGGCACTTAAGTTATCAATACACATACCATCACAGTGCCACCAAAATAAATCTAGTTTAAGCTGCTGAGCATCAAGTAATAAACCGTCACGCTCAAAGCGAAAATTAAACGCATCATTATATAAAAAACGCCCGCTTTTTATTTCAATTTTTAAGCCGTCAACTAACTTATTGGCGCTATAAGCAATTAGCTGGTTACCTGGAGCTGTAAAAACAACGCAAAACAATGTCACTAATACAGCAACAACTAAGGTGCTAAGTGCTGCAGTGACTTTTTTAAATACAGACATTAAATTTCCGGCCCTATGGTAATACTTAAACGAGTGCTTTTGCTTTCTTTAGTGAGTCCCCACGCATGATCTATTCTTATTGGTCCTATAGGCGTTAAATAACGAAAACCAAACCCTGCACCTATTTCAAATTGCTCAGAAAAATCATTGGTCGCCGTCCCTCCATCAACAAATAAAGCTGCTCGCCAGTTTTTGGCAAATTGGTAATTATATTCAGCAGTCGTCGCGATTAAATATTTACCGCCGATGCGATCCCCATTGTCATTTTCTGGTGAGATTGATTGATAAGCAAAGCCGCGCACACTTTGATCGCCACCAGCATAAAACCTTAATGAATATGGAACATTGTTAATATCGTCAACTAACATGGCCCCTAAGTTTGCTTTTAAAAACACAAGGTGCTTATTAAGATAAGTGCGCAACCATGCATGCTGTAATTGCACCCTAACAATATTGGTACTAGAGAGTACACTATCGAGACCAAACTCTGCCGATATAGACCACTGCTCTCCCGAATAAGGGGTGGTTCCTCCCTTCGATTGCTTTCGGGCATAACTGACACCTGGTAATAACATTTCTGTGGTGCGTTCTAGCCCGTCGCCAATCCGATAGGTTTCTTGCTCGCGCCTGATAAATGCAGTTCTTATCCATTTTTGCTCGGTGAGCCATTGCCTTTGCAACTGCGCTGTTAAAATTTCACTGTAAATATTGTCGGCTAATTCATCTTCGAGCTTATAGCCTGCTGATAAACGCCATAAATCATCATTCGGATTATTAACAGGGATGGTATACGCCATAGAAATATCTTGTTGTTTTTTTGCAATATTAAGATTGCTTTCTAGGTAGTGTCCTTGCTCCGTGATCCATGGTTTACTCCACTTAAACCGTACCTTTGGACCCAATTCGGTATTGAACCCGCCACCAATTTCGTAGCTATTCGCGGGCTTATGTAATACGTCCACTTTAATAGGCACTTGGCTGTTTTTTCTAGCTGAAATATCAGCGTAAACACGCACGCTTGTAAAATAAGGAGTGCTCGATAAATCTAGGTTGTAGTCAGCAATCTTAGATGCTTTATAGTGCTCACCCATTTCAAACGGGGCTAAAGAGCGAATATATTTTTCTGCTGGGCTTTGATTGGTAATTAACACATCACCAAAGCGATAACGCACACCACTTTCAATGGTAAAGGTAATAATGGCGCTGTGTTTTTTTAATGACACTTCAAATTTTCGGGCAGGCCATTTTGCGTCAAAGTAACCATGCTCCAACAAAACGGATTCAATTTTTTTATAGGCTGCGCTATACATTCCATGATTTAAAATGTCGCCTTGCTTTAACTCTAAACTTTCAATAACTTGCTGAATTAATGGGTCATGTTTAGCTTCCCCGTTAACGCTAATATTAAGCGCCTCTATACGGGTTGCTGAGCCGCGCTCAATAGTCGCAACGAGTTCACGCTCATCTTTATTAAAATCAATAGTTACATTTGGACTGTAATAACCTAATGCCTTTAAGCTATCTTCAACTTGCGTTTTAGCGTAACGACGCAGTGAGCGCGTTGGTTTTTCACCCACTAAAGGTTTTAAATAAAGAGCAACGTTGTTTTCTAACTCTCCACTAATTCCTTTTATTTCATAATCTTCAATTTTATTGTCAGCTGCAATAGCGAAAAAGCTCAAAAATAAGCAAAAACAAATAACGGATTTTAAAAACTGATTGAACAAGTAATCATCCTTACTATGTACCCATAAAAAACAACAAATTAACGACACAATAATAGCATAGCGATAATGAGCCTAACATTAACTTAATCATTATCAGCGTCTAAAATATTAGCTGGCTCTATGCGAATCTTTTAAACCGCTTTAAGCTTAACTAAAAATTTTTGCGCTTTAATGATTTATTTTGGTTACAATAGTGCTAATGAATAAACACTAATTTATGAGTTTTAAATGCAATTTCCTGATGATGATAATGGCCAGCTTCTTGCTGAAATTTCCGCCGCCGGTGTAGATTTAAGTAAAATGCAACAAATTGATTTTTACATTTTATTTGAACAACAGGCTGATGCCGAAAAATTTGCAACTGAGATTGTAAACGATGCATTAGTGCAAACTGCTGATGTTGAGAAATGTAAAGATACCGGTGTTTGGGAGGTAATAGCCCATGTAAAAATGGTTCCAGAGCATGCACTTTTAGGCCAAGCAGAACAATATATTGAAAGTATCGCTAATAGCTTAAATGGTTATGGCGATGGTTGGGGATTAGACGCAGAAGAAGTATAACCCTAATTTCATGATGAATGAGATATCCAGCTTAGCCTATCGGCTTAGCTGGTTTGCTTTTCTAAAGCTGCCTTTATAATCAAAAAGTTTATCTGCTACTTTCCAGCCATACTTTTTACTTTTTCGAGCAATCACAAAATCCGGTGGTATTAAATCAAACTGGGCTTTTATAACTTGCTCTGCACTGATAAATTCAATTGGTGACTGTCCCTGCCCTACACGCTTACCAAATTGCTTATTAAAGTAATACTGTGATCCTTTGTTTGCTAAATCAAAAACTTCATCACAACTGGCTCCGTCTTCATCAAAATAAGTAACTTTTAACAATTGCTCTTTAAGTTTAGTCACACTCAAGCCACTACAACGAAGTACTAATGCATCTTTAAGATTTAACGCATTACGAAGCTTATCATCAGGATCGGCCATCACAGCACCACAGTCATGGCATTTTCGAGCAGCAATATCATTTTGTGCGCCGCACTGCTCACACTCTTTAAAACGAAAACGATAATCGCATTGCTCGCTTACCCCATTATCGTCCTCTAATAAGCCTTGGCAACGCCTACCAAAGTGCTCGATTACTTTGCCATCAGCCTCTGTTTTACCCCAAAATATATTGGCAAAGCCACACCCAGGACACAGCACTTGCACGGGTTCATTATCGCTATCGCCTTTTTTATCACCAACCTCAGGGTAGAACAAGTCAAAGCCATTACCCGCATAGTCAATCACTAAACAATCATCTTTACCCTCAGCCAACCTTAAACCTCTACCGACAATTTGCTGGTATAAACTTACTGACTCTGTGGGCCGTAAAATAGCAATAAAATCTACATGGGGTGCATCAAAGCCGGTAGTAAGAACCGATATATTCACTAAATACTTTACTTTTTTAGCTTTGAATTGTTTAATTATTTTATCGCGTTCGCTATTGGGAGTATCTCCGGTGATCAGCGCACTTTCATCCTCGGGTAAATAAGTCATTATCTCTTGTGCATGCATAACCGTAGCAGCAAATATCATCACGCCATGGCGCTTCTCACTATATTGAATAACCTGCTGCAGAATTGTTTGAGTTGCACGGGTCGATTTTTTTAACAGCGCATTCATATCCTCATTGCTATACTGCCCAAATGCATTGCTAGTTAAAGATGAAAAGTCATAATGGCTAATTGCAGCATCAACCTCTTTAGGGGGAGTTAAGTAGTTATGCTTGATCATATAACGCAAAGGTAATTCAAAAATACAGCGTTTGAATGGGCTTTCCTTATTACCACGCACAAAGCCATGGTAATGATGCTGATAAATCCAGCCTAGCCCTAATCGGTAAGGCGTCGCGGTTAAACCTAATACTTTTAATTCAGGGTTGTGAGATTTAAGTGCATTAATAACTTTTCCGTATTGGCTTTTTTTTTCGCCATTTACTCTGTGACACTCATCAATAATAAGTAATGAGTAGTGCTCATTAAGTTTATTTAGATTACGCGATAACGACTGCACACTGGCAAAAGTAACTTGGTGGATTAACGACTTCTCTTTGAGTCCTGCGGAAAATATACTCGCCTCAAGACCAAAGCTTTTATATTTTTGAGCATTTTGCTCCACTAATTCTTTTACGTGCGCCAACACCAATATTTTTTGTTTAGCAATACGCGCAAGTTCAGCTATCACCAAACTTTTACCCGCACCTGTAGGTAAAACAATAACAGCAGGTTCGTTAGTTTTTCTAAAGTGTAAAACGGTGCGTTCAACCGCTTCGCTCTGATAGGGTCTAAGGGTGTAGGTCATTTAGATATTAACTTAGTTTATGTAGTTAAATTTTAACAAACAAACCACTTTTTAATAGCCATTTATAAATATTTAAAAAGTTTTAATTATATTTCCTTTAAAAATAAAAAACGGCCCCAGTATCTGGGGCCGTTTAACTTTTAACTTAGAACTAATTATTAGTTTAATAAGTCCTGAAAAGTAACATTAGAACTTTTGAGAAATACCAGCAAAGAACTGACGACCATAAAGTCTGTAGTTACTTTCATCAGTGCTACCATTAGATGCAGTTTCGATGAAAGGAGGTAACTCATTAGTTAAGTTACGAACACCAAACTGTACTGTAGTATCAGTGCTGAATGTGTATTGACCTGACAAGTCATGGTAAACCTGTGAGTCTATAGTAGCTTTCATTCCCTCAAGCTCACCTGCAGCATTGAAGAAAGAAAGGTCAGCATATTCTAGGCTTGAAAGGTAGTTAGCTGCGTAAACAACTCTTAAGTCATCTAACATGTAAGTTGCATTAAATAATACTTTGTCTTCAAAGTAAGACGTATCATTTTCAAAACGACCAGCTAAATCTTCAAGATTAAACGTTGCTGTTTCTGCGTTGAAGTTTTCTTCACCTCTTTCTAAGAAATGAGTCCAAGCAAGGTTAAGGCGTAACATACCTTTAGGTAGCTCATAGCTGTAGTTTACATCTACGTCTATACCTTTAGCTGTCATACCAGCAAGGTTAGTTGTACGGCTATCAACTTTGTCGATAGTACCATCTGCCGCACGAGTGATTTTAGCACACTGCTCTTCTAGAAGACCTGTGTAACAACCATTCATGATGTCTGTAGTATCTAAAGAATCGATTTTACCATCGATGTTGATATCCCAGTAATCAACTGTGATACCAAGGTTATCGATAAAGTTTGGAGCCCATACGAAACCAACAGTGATTGTTTCACCTGTTTCAGCTTGTAGCTCTGTGTTACCACCTACGCGAGTACGAATTTGAGAGTCAGTGCTTGAATGACCACCTGTTGGTACACCTTGAGTGCCACATAATGCTTGACCTGCAGCTGATAAATCACCGTATCGAGCAGCGCCACATGGATCAGATGCTGTTTCAAAAGAATCCGCAGCAGGAGAATATAGATCATCTAGTGTAGGTTCACGGTATACTTCTGAGTAGTTAGCACGGAATTTCAAACCATCAAAAACGCGCGACTCTAACTTGGCATTCCAAGTAAAGCTAGTACCAGTCGTACTGAAATCATCGTAACGACCGCCTACTGTAAGATCAAGAGTTTCAACACCCATGTCTGCAATTAACGGGATTAAGAATTCAGCTGTTGCTGCAGTGTAATGTCTGCCAAGACCTGTAAGTGGTTGACCAGTATTACCTGTCACTTCGTCAAAGAATTTACCTGAGTCAGTTACATCTTCAAATTCTGTCTCGTAATACTCAAGTCCGAACGCGCTGCCTACATAACCTGCAGGTAGTTCAAATAACTCACCTGACACGTCTATGCGAACTTGGTGGAATGAATCGTTGTAAGAATCACCAAGAGGAGCCGTAACATAATCAAGCATTTCTTGAGTTACAGTACCTGGACCACCAAATACATTTAGCGATACACAACCGGCAATTGGGTTAGCTTCTGTACCACATACGATGTTACCGTCAGCGTCTTTAAATGAAGGACCCATTGCATTTGATAAGTTAGGACCATATAACTGACCAAAATCAGTATCATTTAGGCTATTAGCGCCATAGTTGTAGTAAGCGTCATAGGTCCAAGAATCATTAATATCACCAGTAAGACCGATCACGTTTTGGAAGCGAACATAATCTTGCTCAAATGAACGACCGCCTTCAAGCATACGACGACGTGAACGAATTACATCTTCGCCAAATGGGTTGTAGTAGTTATCTGCAGAAACACCATTTACCATGTTACCAGCAGAGTCAGGTACTAAGTATCCTGGATCAAAACGAGTATCGTAAGGAACAGCGGCAAGCTCTTGACGAGATTCACGTTTGTTGATACGAGTTTCTGTGTATAGCGTTACGCCGTCAAAAACTTCAAATGACGTGTCAACAAAGAAGTTTACTACTTCATAAGGTGTTTGCATTAGGTTAACTGGAGCGTAGTTATATGTATCGTTATTCGCACCACCACCAACGAAAGGTCTCATGTCACCTGCTGCAGGTTTACCATCAGCACCTGTTGGACAATTACCATTTGTGAAGCTACCTGGTTGATTTCTAAGGTAGAAGTTACCACATGGAACAGAGCCTGAACCTAAAATAATTACGTTTGCATTATCTGGATCATCTTGTGGAGTGATTAGGCCATTTTCATAAAAGCTTTTAGCTTGATCTGTAGAACCTACGTACCAAGGGTATTGGAAGAAATCTACACCCTTTACATCGCCTTGATAGATTGGGTCTTGTTGAGAGTAATCAAAACCAACAGTAATATGACCTGAGTCAAATTCTTTACCAGCTACAATTTCAAAGTTTTCTTGCTTGCCTGCGCTGAAATCGTCGTACCAAGAAGTATTAGCTTTTAGTTCAATACCTGTAAATTGCTTTTTAGTGATAACGTTAACAACACCTGCCATAGCAGCTGAACCGTAAGTTACAGACGCGCCATCTTTAAGAATTTCGATTCTTTCGATCATTGCAGATGGGATGTTTTGGAAATCACTTGAAACAGGTTTGCGACCATTAATTAGTACAAGTGTTCTTGACGAACCTAGACCACGAAGCTCTACGAATACACCACCGTTACCGCCGTTGTTTGTGCTTGTAGTAGCTGGTGAGCCCGACATTACAGGGTTTGACTGAATGAATTCACCAACATTACTGATACCCATATCACCCATAGACTCGCCAGAAATGGTAGTGATTGGAGCAACACCTTCAAGATCAGTTCTTGTTAAACGTGAACCGGTTACTTGAATTCTTTCAACTTGTTCTGCACCCTCTTCTGCAGCAATTGAGCTTGCTGAGAAAGCAGCAGTAGAAGCTGCACCAAAAGCGATCGCTAAACGAACTGCTTTTGAAACTTTGTTATTTAACATTTGATTCTCCCTAGAATACTATTTGTTTTTTTATTTTTGACCACTTTTGTTAATTAAATTGTGATCATGCCCTAGATGATAATACTTTGATCACAACACGGTCAACATTAAATTAACCTTAAAAACACTTTAAGTGACTTCTCGTTATCATTTTTAAGTTTATTTGGTTCGCTTTTTAAGCTTTTTTTTGGATTTGATTTAGAAACAACCTAAAAACAAAAAGATAAACACCTGATTTAAATGATAATTATTAATTTATATTAGATTTTTATCTTGTAGTGATTTAAAACAATTTTGTAATCATGATCACAAATGTTAACTTTAAAATTTACAATTTTTATGCGAAATAGGAACTTATAATCGAAAAAAAACCTACAAAGCACCTATTTTTCCCATAGCTAAGTTAAAATAATGTAGCTTGAGTAGATTCAGTTGATGTGTTTAAAGCGCTTAATATCATTTGCGCTACGGGTTCAAGCTGTCTTTGAATGTATAGGGGGTAATTAAGGATGTTTTTACCAGTATAAAGTTCGGCGCCAGTTATTGCGTAAACATATTCGATTACTTGCGCGCGTTTTATTTCAAACTCAGGATGGCTCGCTTTGTGTTTTTTAACTGCTTGAACGTGAGGTGGGATATTTTTAATATAATCGCTCAGGTGCTGCCCTAAACGCTTTCTATAAACGAGCTTGTGGTCAAAGTCACCGCTGTATAATTTTTGCGTGTAGCTGTTTATTATATTGTGCAGTTGCTGTATTTCGAAGTGACTAGAGAAAAGAGTTTCAAACAACTGTATTTGAAACTCCTGTGCAAACTCAGTCCAATCACTGCGAACGGTTTCCATACCTTTAAAGACCAACTTTTTTTCATTTTTTTTGGTTACTTGACCAACATAACGTTTTTTAGAACCTGTTTTTTTACCTCGTATAGTTGGCATAAAAAACGGACTGTAATGGGTTTCAAATTCAATTTCTAAATAGCTTTGTAAGTCATAACGCTGCCTTAAGTCGACCTGCCACTTTTCGTTTATATGTCGAACAAGTTGGCTGCCAATCTCGTTGCATTGCTCAGGACTTGTATCTTCACTGAGTTTTACAAACGTAGAGTCGGTATCACCATATATCACCTCAAAGCCTTGCGCTTCTATCCATTTACGAGTTGTTTGCATTATTTCATGGCCACGTAAAGTGATAGAACTCGATAAGCGCGGGTCGTAAAACCGACAGCCTTTAGAGCCGAGTACACCATATAAACTATTCATAATAATTTTAATCGCTTGCGAGAGCATGGGTTGATTAGTATCTTTGGCTTCTTGGCGAGTTTGTGTCAGGTGCTCAATTAATTTAGGCAGGTGGTGCTGCGTTCTTGAAAATAATGCCTGATTAAATCCTTCAACTGCTTGCTCTGGCTCATTTAGCCCTACGATTAAACCTAGCGGGTCAATACAAAACGTACGCATAATTGAAGGGTATAAGCTTTTGAAATCCAATACCAAAACGTTTTTATACAGCCCTGGAGTCGACTCCATCACATAGCCACCGGGGCTCTCAAATGAGAGCCCATGATCGCCTAAATTGGGGGCAATATAACCACTGCGGTGTAATAACGGTAAGTATAAGTTTGTAAATGCGGCAACTGATCCACCCATGCGCTCAAGTTCGAGCCCAGTGATTTGAGTTCTGACTATGGCAAATTCAAATAACTTTAATTTTTCGAAAATTTGATTAACCAAAATACAGTCTTGACGGTTGTAGGCAGCAAGAGCTAGCTTGTCTTCATTAAATTGACGAACAATTTCTGTTAATCGGTTGTCGGTTTTTATTAATTTAGATTCGTTAAGCACCCGCTCTGCAACATTAGCTAACGAAAAGCTGTCAAATCTATAAGTGGCATTCTTCAAGGTATCAATGCCATCAATGACGCACCGCCCTGGGAGCGTTAATCGGGTGTAATGACCCTTATTAATATATAAAGGTTGATTATCTCGGCCAAAGTTTAGAGTAAGCCCTAACGCCTCAGCGCGTTCTTGCAATAAACTAAAATCAAAATCAATAACATTCCAACCAACAATAACATCGGGATCATTATTTATAATGTACTGCTGCAGCTTGGTGAGTAGGTTAATTTCGTCATAGCACCAGTCTATTTCAAATGTCGAGTCGCTCTGCAGCTGTTGCTCACCTATCATCAATACACAATCTAAACCATTTCCCACCAGTGCAACACTAAATAACACCCCGTCGCCATTGCATTCTATATCCAAAGAAACAGACTTAAGCGTTGGCGTATACTCGGTGTTTGCTTTTAGCTTTGCATCACTAATTTCAATAAAGCCGTTTTGAGCTTTGGCGTTACCGGTTACCCATACGCCCCCTTTAATAAAGCGCTCCATTAAGAAGCGGTCACTGTGGCGCACATCGGCTTCGTAAATTGGCATTACTTGCTCTAAAAGAGCTCTTGCAGTGTATAGGCTTTTTATATCGTTAAAGTAACAGGCAACACACTCGCTACCACTAAAGTGACAAAGCTCAACATTATTAAACTGGACGTTAACACTCGCCTTAGTCAACAAGGTATTCGCTGCCTGCTGCTGTGCTAATGGGATGAAGAATACCGCTTGCTGGTTTTCAATCGTCACTTTTATCGGGCCCTGAGCAGAGCTTAGCCAGTAACACAAAGTAATACCTTGTGCATTTTTAGCCCCGTATTGTTGCCTTGATAAAATAAAGCCCTGATAGATTGCTTGTGTCAATGTTCGATCCCACTTAATATATACACTGTAATTATATACATATTTTAGGTTAATCATCACATGCTATCGAGCTCACTTAAAAAAACAATTAGACAAGTACACCAGCATGTTGCAAATAACCTAACCGATTACCGCCCTCGCAGTAGTCAAAACTATTTAGTTGCTGAAATCGCCAAAACATTAGCCGGTGAATACCATAAAAAACAACGTATTTGCGTTATTGAAGCAGGCACAGGTACCGGCAAGTCATTAGCATACTGCCTAGGCGCTCTACCGCTGGCATTAGCACAAAAAAAGAAACTGGTTATTTCTACAGCTACGGTCGCTTTGCAAGAGCAGTTAATCGCTAAAGAGCTGCCGTTTTTTAAAAAGCACTCCGGGCTCGATTTTAAATTTGATTTAGTAAAAGGCCGCCAACGTTATATTTGCGCTCACAAACTTCACAATGCACTAAACAGCGATAGCCAAACTCAAATGGAGTTTATGCCTACCCTTACATCGCCACTAAGTGATATGGAAACTAAGTGCTTAAAGCAACTTTACGATGCCTATGTCAATAAAAAATGGCAAGGCGATAGAGACAGCTGGGCTGATACCATTCCTGATAGAGTATGGGGACTAATCGCTTGCGATAAGCATGCTTGCCAACGCCAGATGAAAGCACACCAAACATGTCCTTTTCAACTCGCCCGCCAGCAGTTAATGCAAATGGATGTTTTAGTTATAAACCATTCGTTACTGTTAGCTGATTTAGATTTAGGGGGCGGAAAAATTTTACCCGAACCCGACAACACCATTTATGTAATCGACGAAGCGCATCACCTTGCGCATATTACCCGCGACTTTTCATCTGCTGCGGCTACAATAAAAGGCACGATAGATTGGCTCGACAAACTCACTAAATTTAGTGGCAAAATGGCCAAAGTGTTAGTTGGGCAAAAAGGTATTGGGCAAAACTTTAAGTTATGCGATAGCGTTAACGATGCTAACAAAGATTTAAAGGTAGTCCGCGATATTCTCGACAACGCCGATTTTGAATATTCAAAAGACGATACCTATCGCTTTGAACATGGTGAAATCCCTAAATCGCTACATGCGAAGGCAAAAGACATTAGCGAAGCCACGCTTGATGCATTACGGTGTTTGAATAAAATGCACGATACCCTCACACAAGATGTAAGCGACGGTGATATTAAACCTTATGTTGCCGACCCCATTCTGGCTGAAAGTGGGCAATACATAAACCGGTTAGAACAACTTAATAAATTATGGTTTAGTTACGCTACTAAAGGCGAAGGCACGCCGCATGCGCGTTGGATAAAACGACTTGAATACAAAAGCCATCATGATCACTTGCTTAGCGACTGCCCCATTGAGGTCGGTTACTATTTAAAAGATAAGCTGTGGAGCGAATGTGCCGGAGCCGTGTTATGTTCAGCTACCTTGAGCGCACTAGGCTCATTTGATCACTTTGCTTATGAAAGCGGTCTTGCTAAAGAAGAAGGGGTAAAGTTTATAAAAGTCCCCTCCCCGTTTGACTACCCAAAACAGGCCACTCTGCGTATTCCGACGTCAAGCATAGAGCCAACAGATAAAGAATTTAGCGATCATATTGCTAAAACATTACCCGAATATCTAAACACTAAAAAAGCTAACTTAGTGTTATTTGCCTCTTACTGGCAAATGGACCATGTAAGTAAGTTTCTTAGAACAAAAGGATTTAACTTATTAGTACAAGGTGAAATGTCACGAGAAGCTTTACTCAAATTACACACTAAAAATATTGATGAAGGCAAAGGCAGTATTTTATTTGGCACCCAAAGCCTTTCTGAAGGACTTGATTTACCTGGTAAATATTTAGAAAACCTGATTATTACAAAAATTCCATTTGCGGTGCCCACCTCGCCTATCGAAGAAGCACAAGCGGAGTTTGTGCAAAGTAAAGGCGGTAATCCGTTTTTATCTATAACCGTGCCAGACGCAGCAAAGAAATTGGTACAAAGCTGTGGTAGACTGCTGCGCAAAGAAAGTGATATTGGCACAATAACTATTTTAGATAGACGCTTAATCACCAAACGATATGGCAAAGCCATGCTCGACACCTTACCACCTTTTAAAAGACAAATAGATTACTGATGTTTGAACTTGCACTCGACCCAACAACTTGGGCTATTTTATGTGGCGTTGCACTTTTAGCGGGCTTTATTGATGCTATTGCTGGCGGCGGTGGATTACTTACTGTACCGGCACTGTTAACGGCGGGATTGCCTCCTCATTTAACGCTTGGCACTAATAAATTGGCCGCCAGTTTTGGCTCGTTAACTGCCAGTATCACCTATTATAAAAAACAGTTATTTAACCCACGGTTTTGGTTTGCCTCTATTATGGCTACTGCCATAGGTGCTTTGTTAGGTACACTCATTGTTGATCATTTAAGCATTGAGTTTTTAAATAAGCTCTTACCCATTATTATTATTTTAGTGGCTTGCTACAGCTTGTTTGGTAATTTAAGTACCACACAAAGCGACGACCTACCTGAATTAACCCGCGCAATAAAAATTAAACAGTGGCTACAAGGATTAAGCCTAGGTTTTTTTGATGGTTTAGCTGGGCCTGGAACGGGAACTTTTTGGACTGCCTCAAACGGTATGCTTTATAAAATGAGTTTGCTACTTAATTGTGGTTTGGCGCGTTCAATGAATTTTGTTTCTAACTTTATCTCGCTGATCACCTTTGTTGCACTTGGCCATGTTAACTTTTTACTGGGAATTACAATGGGCTTCTTTATCATGCTTGGTGCATGGTTTGGCGCACATTCAGCGATTCGTTTTGGCAGTAAATTTATTCGTCCAGTATTTAATACTATGGTTATACTTTTAGCATTAAAACTAATTTACGAGGCATACTTTTAATATGCAATCTGCTGCTTTAGACAAACTACGCCAACAAGTTGCCACGCTTAAGCAACAAGCAGAGCAATTTGACAAAGCAAAGCTCTTTTCTAAAAACCGGTATATGCAGGCACAGCCGAGCCTATTTGACAGAGCCGTGTTTAGCACCAAAAGTATGAACTTAGCCGACTACGTAGTAGAAATAGAAGATGAAATAGCTAGCCTACCACCGAGCGAACACCGCCATGCTTACACCTATGCACTTGAGCGTATTGCCAGTCAGGTACAAGCGGTATTTAATGTTATTAAATCGACCCCTATTTGGGTGAAAGAAAATAAAAGTCATTATAAGCCTCGTGCTAAACAGCCTGTTTATAAACAAGCGGTGCAAAAAATCATGCAATCATCCCACGAGTTATATGACGAACTTAAACAAAACCATGAATTTGAACGTCGCCTAGTACTGATGATTGAAGAGCGTAAATTGCAAATGGAAAAAGCATCGCCTGCGCAAGCACAAAAGCTTAACCAAGAAATTTTAACTACTCATGCACGACTCGGCCGTTGTAGAAAAGCGATTTCTGCCACCGAAGACAAAATTCAACAAGTAGAAAAACAACAGCTACGCTAATGCAGCTTTTTTATCACCCTCTCTACTCTGCTTTAACGCTCCCTGAGCGCCATCGATTTCCAATTAAAAAGTATCAACAGCTTAAGCATGAAGTTGAATGTTTAGGCTACACCCAATTTATATCGCCTTCGCCTGCAACTACAGCGCAGTTAAGCTTATGCCATAGCTCAGATTATATTGCTGACTTTTTAAATGGGTCGTTGACTGACAAAGCGGTGAAGAAAATGGGATTTCCTCACTCTCCTGAACTTGTTGAGCGAACACTTTACTCTGTTGGTTCCAGCATTCAAGCCGCTGAAAGTGCAATCAAAAGTGGTTTAGCGGCGAATTTAAGTGGCGGCTACCACCATGCTTATAGCAATTACGGCAGTGGCTTTTGTATTTTTAATGATTTAGCCATTGCGGCAGCGCATCTTATTTCAACAGAGAAAGCCGACACCGTATTAATATTTGATTGTGACGTACACCAAGGTGACGGTACCGCGCAAATAACCCAACATCACGAGCAGATAATTAGTTGTTCAATTCACTGTGAACAAAACTTTCCTCGGCAAAAACAGCACTCAAACTACGACTTTGGCTTACCTGCAAACACCACAGATGCAGAGTATTTAACAACACTAGAGCAAGCTCTTGAGTTATGTGTTCGTCTGCACCAGCCTGATATTATTTTATATAATGCGGGCGCCGATATTTACACCAAAGACGAACTCGGCTTATTTGATGTTTCCTTAGCTGGTGTATATGAGCGCGATTTTACCGTTCTTAATTTTTGTAAGCAGCGAAACATACCGCTGATGTGCGCTTTAGGTGGCGGTTATCAACGCAACATCAACAATTTAGTTAGCGTCCATAAGCAACTATTTAAAGCGGCTCTCGATTTATAACAATCCTTGGTATAGACTCATTACAGACAATAAAAAAGAGTGACAGGAATATGCGATTAGATGACGACATACACAATTTTTACGAAAAACTCGTTTTAGAAGAAATAGAAAAACGTAAACTTAATGAACGTTACAACGACGATGTAATGGCTGACTTTTGCTGCACCGTTCTCAATCAATTACCACCCCGCTATATTCGTTACGATGTAGATATGGCGTTTTATTTAACTCAAACAGATCGTTTAGATATGCAGCAACGCGTAGAAGTTGCCATTAATTTTGCGATTGATCAAATAGCTAAAAAGAAAGCGCTCCATGAGTAACCCACTAGAAGAAGCTCCTACACACGTGAAACTGGCTGTTGATTTAATTATGATTTTAGAGCAACACGATGTAGAGCCAGAAGAAGTATTAAAAGCGCTCGATATCGTAAAAAGTGACTTTGAAAATAAAGTAACAAAGCGCACTTAGCGCTTTTTACTTCCTAAACGCAAACCCTATTTGTAGATTGTTGTACCAGTAACAATAACTGCGCGGCCGCTTTAGCATCATCTAATGCACGGTGATGGTTAGTTAAATCTAAATTAAAGTGTGCAGATAAATTCCCCAGTGAGTACGACTTTAATCCCTTAAATGCTTTACGTGATTCAACAACGGTACATAGTTTTGGCATTTTAAAGTTGATTCCCAGCCCCTCAAGCTCTTTTTTAATAAAGCCATAATCAAAATTAACATTGTGAGCGACAAAAATACTACCCGAAAGCTTATCTAATAAAGTCGAAGCAATGTCGCTAAATATAGGCGCATCACTTACCATGGCGTCGTTGATACCGGTTAGTTTAGTAATAAAACGAGGGATAGGCCGCTCTGGGTTTATCAGCGTAGTCCAAGTATCAATAATGTTGCCTTGCTGTATTTTAACAATACCAATTTCGGTAATTCGGTTCCCCCCTTTTAGGCCCCCTGTTGTTTCAATATCTACCACACTATAAATCCGCTTAGGATCTACATACCAGTTTACCGCTGCAATATTTACGATAAAGCCACAGCTTTTTAAATTATCGATACTCACTAGTTGGTTTCTTTTGAGCTTATCGCCAGGCGCTTTAACCTCTTCAAAATGAACGGCGTTATTATCAACAATCATTAAATCGGGATAACCATCTTTTAGCTGTCGGTAGTTCTTTGCCATATTTTTTAAATGCTGAAGTAAAGCCGTTATTGGGCTATTTAATATAAGCATCTCTACTGGCTTTAACACATCTGGGTGCCACCTAAATAAGCCATTTGGTTGCTCATAATACTTCGCGGCATGGTTACACACTAAACGCAGCAATTTGGGGGTACTATTACACGCAGCCAGCCGCGCTTCTATTTGTGAGGATTGATTTAAGTAAAAGGAGTCTGTTTTTAACGCTTGTGGGAAAATATCAAATTCATTACAAAGCGGCGTCGGGGTTTCAATAAATAGCTCTTGCCAAAAAACCAGCGCAAATAGGCTTTGCCACAAAGTATTTTCAGTATAAAAAACCTGTTTGCCTTGACGAGTGTAGTGATCGCTTACACCTAACTCAACATCGCCGCGGTAAAGTTCATCAACTTCTATAATGCAGCGTGTACTGGCTAACATTTCACTGAGCCGCGAACGGGTTTGCTTGTTAAATTTACGCATTAAAAAGTCATCTGCAAAATACAGTAACTCATCACTAAGCGGGTTTTCTATAATTTGCTCAAGCTGCGTTTTTACCCATTGCTTATTGCCTTGTCGATATTGCTCCCTTATTTGAATTTCTAAGGCTTGTGCATCGTCTTCGCAAGCATTAAGTACATCAAACGCAAGTGTTGGGTTAGTTGTTTTTAGTTGCTTATAAAGTATAACCAGTAACTTGTTTTTTAACTCTTGTGCAATAACCCCCAACGCTACTTCATTTATTAGCTTCTTTGCTAGTACCTCTCTTTCATTGTCATCTTTTGTATTTTTAAGCGTTAGTCGCAAACGGTTTAATGCATAGTTAGACTGCGCTTCCTCTATTGAATCAAAGCGCGACAAGCTTTCACTATGCTCTTGCCTAACAGGTGTTACGCCTAAATCTCGCAGTACAAATCGATTTTGATGATTAATATCGCCTGCACTGAGCCTGCCGATATATAAAAATTCAAAATACTCGTAGTACTCTTCTCTATTATTTATCACGTACTGATTATATAAGTGTGCAAGACACTCTGGCTTAGATTCAAAGAATGAACTAGCTATTTCAACTAAGTTACTTTTAGCAGCGCTTTTTTTAAATAATGGTGGTTGTTCTTGCTTTTCTAGCAGCTCTATTAAGGCCGGTTTTGTTAGGTGACTTAGTAGTTGCCTATGATCTTTATTAGAGGGTTCTACAATTAACTTTGCCGCTTTTAATTTAAAAAGTGCTTGGTATGGCGAGCTAATTTCTTCGTAGTTTAATGATTGGGTTTGAACTAAATAAGGCTTACGAGAATAAATGCGCGCCAACATACACTGGCTCTGTTCGTCGAGCGTGTTTATTTTACTAATAAATGAAATATGCTTTTGCTCGAGTAAATGCATGCATTTCTCGCTCACAAACGTTAATAGCTCTCTAAAATGTGCCAAATAATATTTCGCTGGTAACTCTTTTTTCATAAAACCGTCCATACTGTATATAAAAACAGTATCTAGTATCTCGTTATTTTTATCAACCCAATAAAATTTTTATGCATACGTATTACTATTGAAATATCTTTTTTAGCGTGATCACTCTGTGCTAAGGTTGCCAGCAAATTTAGTGCTACTTTAACTACATTACACATAATAAAAATTAGGATTGAACAACATGACGACACAGCATGCAACTAAAGGTGAGCATAGCGCACAGACTAAGTGCTCGCTTTTATATGTTATTTTTATATCGGCCGTTGCCGCTATTGGTGGCTTTTTATTTGGTTTCGATTCGGGCGTTATAAACGGCACCGTATCGGCATTAGGTAATACATTTAACTCAAGCAGTGTTGCAACTGGTTTTAATGTTGCATCTGTATTATTAGGTTGTGCGCTGGGGGCTTTAGCTGCTGGCCCATTAGCTGACAAATTTGGCCGTCGCGCTATTATGATTGTCACTGCCATTATATTTGCAGTCAGCGCTTTTGGCTCTGGGGTTGCCGATAGTTCTGCTGAGTTTATTTTTTACCGCTTATTTGGCGGATTAGGCATAGGTGCAGCCTCTGTTTTAGCACCTGCTTATATTGCAGAAGTAGCACCAGCAAGTTTACGTGGTCGTTTAGCGACATTACAACAACTCGCTATCGTACTTGGTTTATTTGCAGCCTTTTTAAGTAATTACCTAATTGCTAACGCCGCTGGCGGTGCCGAAGGTATTTTAATGTTAGATTTAGCCGCATGGCGCTGGATGTTTTGGGCTGAACTTGTTCCTGCAGGGTTATTTTTAATTGGCGTACTTTTTATTCCTGAGTCACCGCGTTACCTAGTCGCACAAGGTAAACTTAAACACGCTAAAACTGTATTTAATAAAATCTCAAATGACGATGCTGATACGCAAATCAATGACGTGAAGCAGTCTCTGCAAAGTGATAAAAAACCAAGTATTCGCGACTTATTTATTGATGGCAGTAAAAAAGTACATCCTATTGTTTGGGTGGGTGTGGCTTTATCAGTTTTCCAACAATTTGTTGGTATTAACGTGGTATTTTATTACGGCTCAGAGCTTTGGCAAGCCGCTGGTTTTGACGAATCACAATCACTGTTTATTAATGTGCTTGCCGGCACCACCAATATTTTATCTACCTTTATAGCTATTGCCTTAGTCGATAAAGTAGGCCGTAAGCCACTATTATTGGTAGGTAGCATAGGTATGTTTATTAGTTTAAGTGCACTTACCTACACCTTTGGAAGTGCAGGCCTTGATGAAGCGGGCAAGTTAGCACTTAGCGAAAATATGGGTACCTTTGCATTAATAATGGCTAATTTATTTGTGGTATTTTTTGGCTTAAGCTGGGGCCCTATTGTATGGGTACTACTTGGTGAAATGTTCAATAACCGTATTCGCGGAGCAGCCCTTGCTGTTGCAGCTAGCGCACAATGGATAGCTAACTTTGCTATTACTATGACCTTCCCGATTATGCTCGGCAGTATTGGTTTAGCAGGTGCTTATGGCTTTTACACTCTTTCGGCATTTATTAGTGTATTTTTTGTGGTTAAATACATCAAAGAAACACGCGGCATAAAATTAGAGTCAATGTAATTATATAGCCTGAGTAGCGCCGACTTTCCATTAGTTTACTCAGGCTAATCCCCCATTCTATTATCTTATTTTTTGCTAATAAAACTAATTAGATACAGTTAACCATTTGGCAAGCGGATACTCTCTGGCACGTTCTAAGCTTTTGCCTGTTGAACTATTATCAACTGAGAATGTTACCAATCACAGTGTATAAATCATCACTATTAATTGGTTTGGCAATAAAGTCATCCATACCTGCTATTAAACATCGCTGTTTATCTTCTTCATAAGCATTAGCCGTAATCGCTACTATAGGCACTCGCAAACCTGTTTTAACTTCCATAACTCTAATCGTACGTGTGCATTCATAGCCATCCATATTAGGCATTTGGCAATCCATTAAAATCAAATCAAACGATTGATCTTTTAATACATCAAGAGCCTTAACACCATCCTCGGCCATAACTATCACCGCTTCAGTCGGCTCCAACATTTTTGAAATAACATGTCGGTTAATCGCATTATCTTCAACTAACAGTATGTGCTTACCCAACAGGTTTGGTTGCATAGCTGTTTTTTTAGATAAAGTTGATGGGGCATCTGCTGATTTTGGTGCACTAATGCTAAATGTAAACGTACTACCTTTACCCTCTTCGCTATGTAACTGAATTTCACCGTCCATCATTTTTATCAGCTTTTGCGAAATAGCCAACCCGAGCCCTGTTCCCCCATATTTACGCGCAACGCCCACATCAGCTTGAGTAAATTCGCTAAATAACAGTGATTGCTGTGCCTTCGCAATACCAATACCACTATCTTCAACGCTAACTTGAAGCTTATTATCGTGATAATCAAACGATAAATTTACAAAGCCTTGCTGCGTAAATTTATACGCATTAGAGAGTAAATTTATGATCACCTGATTTAAGCGTAATTCATCAACACTAATACACTGTGGCAAATTATTAGTTTGAATAACCGTAAATTCTACCTCTTTGGCAGCAACAATCGAGGAAAATAAAGAGCGTATATTTTCGATAAATGGAGTTAGCTGCGTGGGCCTAATATTTAGCTCCATGGCATTTGCTTCAATTTTAGAAAAATCTAAAATATCGTTAAGAATATTAAGCAAGTTTTTGGCACTTTTTTGCTGTGTGATTAACAATTCCTTTTGTTCGGTACTCAAGGACTGATCTCGAAGCAAAACCTCTCCCATACCTAATATGCCATTCATAGGTGTTCTAAGTTCATGACTCATGTTTGCTAAAAATTGTGACTTAGCAATATTTGCTTCATTGGCGAGTTTAACCGCTTGTGTTAATTCAGTTGTTTGCTCTGCGACTTTATTTTCTAATTGCTGATTAAATTGGCTAAGCTGCTTATTGAGTTCTTCATTTTCTATATTAGATGCTTCTAAATTGCCAATTGAATGCTGTAACGCACTGCCCAACATGTCAAATTGATACTGCAATTGTAGTACTTCATACCAACTAGATTCCGTATTGAATACCTGCTTTTTTGTTTTGCTAAAGTCTTGAATTAAATTAGTCAGCTCTCTAATTGGCTTGGTAAGTAGGTGAGTAAATTTATAAATAAACAACACAACCAATACCATCGAAATTAAGCCTAGTAGCATGGTTGGCAACCATGTACCCACGACCACTATGGTTATGTACTTTCGATTATAAAAAGAAATGACCTGCCAACCATTTTTGTCATCAATAAACTGACTGGTGTGATACATTTCATTATCAGCAGAGCGAAATAGTTGGCTGTTAGGTTGACGCTGAGCTTTAAAAGCTTGCAGGTTAAAGTCACTCAGTGCAGTAAACTGATTTAGTGAACTAAATACTACTTTTTTGTTGGCATCTAAAATTACTAACTGCCCTTTATATTCAAATAAGTCCGGAATAAATCGCTCTAGTCGGTCTAGTTGGAGCGAGCCCTCAATAACACCATAAAATTCATCATCTCTATAAATAGGAGCGGAAAGTGCTACGATCGGTTGATTCCCTAATCCCCTTCCTCGAAATACACCACTGCTATAACCGAAAGGGTACTGCTGAGCTTGAGAAAAATAAGAGCGATCATTAACATAACGCTGCTCTTTAGTTAGTCCACTTAGTAGCTCGCTCGGCATGCTGTTTTTAACAAGGCCCTTTGGACTGGCATAAAGGCTAGTTAAAAAACCTGGATATAAAGCCATCAACTGCTCTAACTGAGGCTGAATTTGTCCACCAACGCTAATTGCATTACTGGTCATTACAACCGCGTTTTTATGAAACTGTAAATAATCATTGAGCTGAGTGCTAATTGATTGAGACTGCTCTTTGAGTTGCGTATTCACTTCGTATTCTAAACGCGAATAATGCTGATTAACCAAAGAAACACTGGTGATCAACACCACTAAAATAATGATAACGCTAACAATATAACTTAAAATACGTGCAAGAGGTTGTCCTTGATAGACTCGACTGGCATGAGGAACAAACAGACTGACCAAGTCGACCAGGGCCAATGCAATCATGGCATTTATTAAGTACTTTGAGGCAGCCACAACAAGTGTGAGCCAAGGCAGGCCTATAACAAAGTGACCCAAAAACCACACCAGTGGTAAACCTACTAAAAACCAAAATACAGCGCCTAAGGGAAGTATTGGCTTAGAACGCTTTAAACAAAAGGCATAAAGCCAAAACAGCTCAAGCACATAAACAACACTGTTCCAGCTATGTCCCCAGCGATAAAATAAAAAACCAGTTACAATCGCTAAGCTAAGGAGAGAATAACGTAGCCCTGCAAACACTAGGCTAAGTATTACAAACGTCTGACCAAATAAAAATTCAGAGCTATCAAAAAAATACAGAGGTAAAAGATTAACGCAACCTCCAATAAGCCCGAGTAATATTGCCAGCGCCCATTTATTCCTCTGAGATGTCATATTGACCCTTAATAGCTTTATTGAACACCTGCGGCGTAAAGTATAATCACGAGTTTTAATTATTACTTACCCATTAGCTATTGTCTATAAAGACAAAGAATTAGCTAAGTGCGTAAAAGCTAGAATTAGCGTACGAATAACAAAATAAAATATTAGAAAATAGATAAATGGAATTTTAATACACCCAATGTTGTTTGAAGTGTAAGTTGGCATAAGATTGAAGCTTATAATGGCATAAAGTTACTAAATACAGGCTTTATGTAGCTAACCATTTAATAATACAGCCCAGTTTAGTTGACTGCTCTGTGCCTTGAGCAGACCTTGAAAATCTTTAATGTCCAAAATCAAGATTTGATAATCATATAGAAAGCTTCTCGAGTTTTTCGATGCAGTTGTGTTGACCAAAACATAAACTGTATTTCGAGGAGCTTGGTATGAAACTATATGGTGGAATTGACTTGTATTCAAAAAATTTTGTTGTTGCTATCATTAATGAACAAGGTGAAACACTTACCGTTAAGCGTTTAAATAATGACATGTCTGTCATTTTATCTTTTCTAAGTCCTTATAAAGACAACTTAAAAGAGCTTGTTGTCGAATCAACATTTAATTGGTACTGGTTAGTCGACGCTTTAATGGATACAGAGTTTAAAGTCCACTAAAAACTTATTAATCAGTACAAAGTTGTTACATGCGACATCTTGGATATAAGCTCAGTAGCAACAAAATAAAACAAATGGCCGCTATCAGAAAAGGCGTTGATACTGAGCAGGTACATGCAGACTTTAGCTCAATGAATACAGCACTGTCAGTCATTTCTAACCTCTCATTAATACGCTGTGCCCAACAGCAAATTAATGTGATAGAAGGCGCTATTTTAAAACAAACATCACTCTCCCCTGAGTTTATGAACCTAACCAGTATTGATGGAATTGGGAATACCTTAGCACTGACCATTATGTTAGAGACAGGCACTATTAAACGTTTTAATAGCCCAGGGAATTTCTCATCGTATTGTCGCTGTGTTAAAGGAGCAAGGTACAGTAATGGAAAGAAAAAAGGCGCTACGAATCAGAAGAATGGTAATCGTTATTTAGCGTGGGCTTTTACTGAGGCCGCTAATTTTGCCATTCGGTACAACCCGACAATCAAAAAATATTATCAACGAAAACTGGCTAAAACGAACCAAGTTATCGCAATTAAAACGGTTGCGCATAAGCTCGCAAGAGCCTGTTATCACAGGCTTAAAGATAATGTTCCATTTGATGAACACAAGGCTTTTTCTTAGCGACGAAAAAACAAATTAGGTTAATGTGTTGAGCTAGTAATGGGGTTGGTAAAACCACTAGATTTGATTGAGCCTGCACGTTAACCGCTCATATTTTAAATACTGGATATGCCCAATGTTTGAGCCACCAAGGGCTGGTTATGTTCAAGCATAAACCACAGAATTGTTACAGCGCAGTGTGTAAACACAGCCAGAAACTGGACTGACATTGGTACTAAACGATGACTGAGGCGAAAGCCAAGGGCATTAATTAATCATCAATAATGCTTAATTAAACTGCCTAAATTCATATCGCGTTTTTTACCTAAGCCATAGTGCATATTCACACCAATCGACGTTATTACTAGGTGCGTAGTCATATTTAAATTGAGTTTAAACAATAAAAAACACTTAGTTTTTGAATAAAAGATCAAGGAAACACAGCTGCCTGCTTGACCGGAACTTTCTAATGGGTGACCCCATTCACTTCAAAAATATTAAAGGATGGTTGGTGGCAACTAAATTGTGACCTTGAACTAAATTCTTCACCTGAATTTAAGATAGAAAAAATCAGTATCTTTAAAAAAGTTTTATCAATTCATCTAAAAAACGTGGATGCTCCAACAATTGTTTTTAGCTATTCCTTTCTTTTTTATTGGTGGTATACCTTGGTTAGTTTGGGGTGTTTCCGTGCGAATTTGATGCTGTTCGCGTGTTAAATTAGGTTTTGATTAATGGCTTTTATAACGGCCTGAGTGCGGTCTTCTACCTCTAACTTAGCAAGGATTTGTGACACATGATTACGAATAGTCCCCTCAGAGTTATCTAATTTTTTGGCAATCACTTTGTTCGACATGCCTAAAGACAAACACTGCAATACGGTTTGTTCTTTGCCTGTTAAGCAGAGCTGAGGGCTTAGCTGCTTTTTGAGTAAAAAATCAGTCACCGCACTTTGCAATACTCGCTCACCTGCAACGACCTGCTTGATAGCGCTAATAAGTTCTTCAAGCTCAATGTTTTTAAGCACATACCCACGAGCACCTAGATTAAGGGCTTTGACTAATACATCACAATCTTCAAATGTGGTAATGATCAGCACAGGGGTTTTATCACCCTTTTCACGCATTTTTTGCAGCACGCCGAGCCCATCTAAATTCGGCATTCTCATATCGAGTAAAGCAATGTCAAAACTATGCTCAGCTAATAGTGCAAGCGCTTGTAAGCCATCTTCAGCTTGGGCTTCTATATTAATGGCGCTATCGAGGTTAAGTAAATTAGCGAGGCCTAAACGAACTAAGGTCTGATCTTCAACTAGTAGGCACTTTATCATGGCTTTTTTCTTCTAAATTGAGTGGCAGTGTCATGGTATTGATCAGTGTTTCTTGCTCAAGGTGTTGTGAAAATTCACCGCCAAATTGTGCCATTCGCTCATTTAATCCTGCTAGTCCATTCCCTTGTTTTGGTAAATGGGTCTCTGGCTGATTATGATACGCCTTTGCAATTAATAGCGGCTGTTGGCCAACGTGGGTGACATTTACATGCAAAGTAAAATGGTTTGCTTGGGTATGTTTAAGGGTGTTGCTGATCATCTCTTGGGTAAACCGCAATACACACAGGGTATCGTCTTGAGGAAGCTGCTCTGTCTCCTTACTTAGTTGGAGATCACAGTGTAAATTAGGTGTCAGTTCGCAAATGGCCTCAAGAGCTTGCTTAAGAATCGTTTTGTCATTGCGTTGAGTGGAAACGATTTCGCGCACCTCAGCCAATACTTCTTGGCTAAGTTGGTGGCAAAGAGAGAGGGTTTCAACGGTGGCTTCATTTGCTGCTCTTTTAGCAAAATCTAAATTAATGCTGAGCGCGGTAAGCTTATGGCCGAGTGAGTCATGGAGCTCGCGTGATATATTTTGTCGCTCTTGCGCTGCATGCATCGCCCCCATCATGTGTTGGGTGGCTTTTAACTCTTTGTAGTTTTGGCGGGATTGGTAATGTGTATTTAAACTTTCGACAATACGCCGGCTAACAAACCAATTCATCAAGCAAAAGAAAAACCAAATTGTAAACGTGATCCAAGGAATGCCATTTTCCCAACGCGCATAATGCGTTAAACCATACACCAGCATGGCGGCCACAACGCAAGCCAGTATTTTAGGAAGCGAAAAATGAGGACTAAAAACCGCGGTAAACATCACTAGGTGGATAAAAACTAAGGATGTTGAACTCAGTTGTATCATTGCCAAAATAAGCAGGAAATAGC
The DNA here is from genome assembly GCF_005887255.1 of Pseudoalteromonas sp. S1609. Taxonomy (GTDB): domain Bacteria; phylum Pseudomonadota; class Gammaproteobacteria; order Enterobacterales; family Alteromonadaceae; genus Pseudoalteromonas. Next base: position 69,308 of record NZ_PNDJ01000004.1, read on the forward strand.
CAAGTGCTACGCCGTGAACAAATTTGTTAGGCTGTTTTAACACATACAGCAAAATAGCTAAAATGGAACCACTTACTATGATTTGCAAATATAGCGCTAATTCTGAGTTGGCATAATAGGCACACGCCGATGTCACTCCAAGCCACGATGCCAATGTTGAGAAATGCCAATCGGTTGTATGTCGTATAGTTGATTCCATTACTGTGGCCATATTTTTTTAGCAATTATTGCAGAACTCGCGTTGTAAAAACAGTGACATCTGTCATAGCTCGGGCTATGAGCTTTGTGACTAGTGCCATGAAACCTCATTCATTTATGCTTTATTAATAAAAAAATAGTTGGGCACATTAATGAATAAAGACAGTCGATTACATTACATTGATAATTTACGCAGCCTCGCGCTATTGCTCGGCATCGTATTTCATGCCGCTTTAGCCTACAGTCCGTTCTTTGGCAATATTTGGTTTACGGCAGACTCAAGCACACATGGTCTATTTGATTATATTACGCATACGCTGCACTTATTTCGGATGCCGTTATTTTTTATTATTGCAGGGTTTTGCAGTGCACTTTTAATAGATAAATCGAGCAACGCGCGCTTTTTACATCATCGCAGTAAACATATTCTACTGCCTTTTATTGTATTTTTACCTTTAAGCTTTGCCGTTTACTACCATGCATTGAGTTTTGGAGCCGGTATAGCTAATCCAATACCGCCGATTTTTGCTGCGTTTAAAGTTATTAAAGAGCCTGTTGTTAGCACTATGCACTTATGGTTTTTGTGGAACTTATTCCAGTTTTGCTTAATTCACTGGTTGTTGAAAACAACTAACTTATTAGGCAATAAATTCGATGCGCTTAGCGTTCACCCATTATTTATGTGGGTTGTACTTCCCATCGTGTTAACGTTTTCATTAATGGGGCAATCTATTCCATTTCCTGCTCCTGATAAACTCACGCCACAGTTATGGTCGTATGGTTTTTACGGCAGTTTTTATTGGTTAGGAGTGGGGCTTTATAAAAAACAGCAGCTCATTTGGTCATATCATAAGTACTTATGGCCTCTTATTTTGGGTATTGCAATATCGCTGACTGGTTATTTTTCTTTATTACCAGCCGCGCCAAGCTTAGATGAAGTGATTGCCGCCGCAACTTCGGGGTATTTTGCCGCAGCGGGAGAGCTACATGTATTACATGTTTTATCACAAGGACTGAGTGTTATTTTGTTAACCGCCATAACGTTTTTACTTGGGCATCGTTTTTTAAATCACCAAAGTAAGCTCAGTCGCAGCATCTCAAATGCATCATATTGGATTTATTTAATACATGTGCCAGTGCTGATTTATATTCAGATGCCATTGATTAATACTAATTGGCCAGTTTTAGTAAAGTTTATAGTAAGCGTGGTGGTTACATTATTTATAGGTCAAGTAAGTTATTTATTATTAGTTAAAAATACGTGGTTGGGCGCACTACTTAACGGTAGGCAAACCAAGAGAAAGATAATACAGTCAGCTTAAATGTTGTCACTTGGTAATGACTTAAAAGCAGCACTACATAAAGGAATACTATTATGCATGCAATAACAATCAAATCGACCATCGCCACGATTCAACAAGGGGCGATTAAAGCCGACGGAAAATTTTGGCTAACCAACACCGATATTCATTTTGCGCCGTTGAATGCACAATTTGGGTTAGGGCCTTATATGTTTGCACGGTGTGAAATTGTAAAAGTGAGTAAGTGCTCTGGTAAAGTTTCGGGTATTTTGCCTTATACACATGATGCAATTGAAATCGTATTAAAAGATGGTAATAAATATCAATTCATTGTCTCGAATCCAATTGAATGGATTAAATTAATTAACCAATAGTTTAAAGCACAAACGCTGGTAGTCCACAAAAATAACTATTGTTTTAATGTACCTAATAATGCACGATAAAATATATCACTATTTTATTGTGTATATAGTAAGCATATGGATTTGGTAAAAACGCTTTTGATTGACTGCTTCTCGCTCACTAGGGACTGTTAGATAAAATCAAAATCCTCTTTTCAAACTGAGATGTGGGCTACTACAAATATGTTATTAAATTTTTATGTAAGAGAAATTGGTAAAAAACAACCACCAGAAAAGTTGTTAAAGTTTATTGGCATATAGCACCCAGTTTTTTTCAGGCATTAAAAGACCCACATCCATGTGGGTATTGAAATTACTAAAATATAATAGTTGGTTTTTAAAGGTAGTTTTGATTTTCGTTTTATATAACGCGGCCTAAATAATGTTTTCTTTATCTAAATTAACTTAATTAGAAAAAATATTATCGAGATCTTCGTCAATATAAACACCCGTTAATCCATTATCTTCTACAGCAGATTTAAACTTATCTGTACAATACAAACGAGAACCACCCGTAAATTTACTCTTAAAAACAGGCTTATTTTTTACATCATCATTTATGAAAGCAATCTTGATATAATCTAAAGGATAACCATCTAAATATTCGCGTTCACATTTTGCTTCATCTTCTAGTCCAAATGTACGCAAGTTATAGATTACAGTAGGTTCACCATCAGCTTTTGTTTCAATAAACTCACCTAAAGGCGCTAATAAATCTTTTAAAGCTTCATAAGCATTCATCCGAAGAGCGATAAACCCATCCATGATACTTATATCGTAGTTATCTTTTAGATAACCAGGTAAAAAAGGCAACTCATAACCTTCAGACCAATACGCTAATAAAGAGTCGTTATTCATATGGATATCAAGTAGAAACATGCAAGCATCTTGATTAGATGGCAACATTGGTTGTATTTTTTCCGCGAATGAAAGCATGTCCCACTCAACCATGTCGTAAGAATTAGTAACGGGCTTTAACGAAAACAACTTCATGATTTACCATCCTAATTAGCATTTTCTAGCAGCATAACACTGGCTGGCATCTTATGATTTTTTATTTCACGCCACGTATTGTATTTATGAAATCGAGCTTATAGATTTTGTTTCTTTAATTAGTAAGCGCCATTCTATTAAGCAATTTTTAAAAGGTATTTAATGAGGAAACCGTGCCTTGAAATGTTTGATTTGTAGCAAAAAACATAATTATTAACATTAATTTCTATGAAATTTATACTTATAATATCTGTATAAGAAATAAAACGCCGTCGGTTGGCTTTACTTTATAAAAACATTAATTGAAAAGAGTTATTCTGATACAAAATTTAAGTAAAACTGACTTAAAATACATGGATTAATATTTGAAGAATTATAAGCACCCAAATGAGGAATTTGGGTGGCAGTCTTACCAGCCACATCTCGGCACACACGTCACAAACTGTGGCTGCTCCCTTCCGGGCCTGACCAGGTTCGCCTGCTAGTGTTGCGAGAGGACCAATAAGACTACCATTGAGGGCCTTGGTTGGCGCGATTGAGATTATCTCTACTTTTGCTCTGTTATTCAAGGGGTAATCAAAAAAGAAAGTGCGATTGCATACTTCATATACAATCGCAGTCTATTTGGGTGTTAAAGCGATTATTAATTGCTCTCTAACTCAGCTTTTATGTTACGTAGTGCCGCTTTTACTTTTTTCATGTTCTCTGGGCCCATGCGTAAAAGTTGCTTTTGCGCAGCGGGTAATTGCTCCCATTCTGAAAACGCATACTGATAGGTCACTGAATCACGCAATAATGGTAAGCTACCTTTTGGCTCAGGAGTATCAAGTAACAGGTCAATGGCATCTTCAAGTGTTTGAGTAAACTCATCATCACCATAACCAATCTCAGTGTATGCGCTGTTGATCAGCGGTTTATACTCTTCGTATAAACGCACAGTTTGAGCTGCACTCATACTTGTGAGTATTTTTACATACGGGGTATAGCGTTCATAGCTATTAGGGTCAATTGTTAAAATATCCCCTTCGTTTACGCTAAAACCCTCTTCTAATTTTGCAACTGGGGTATGCTTGGTAGCCACTTTGCCTTTTGCTAAATTATCAATAAATACCACGCCACGACGAATAACATCATCATTTAACACTAAGCTCATCGCTACATCCCCCAAATATTCATCTAATTTTGCGATGACTACAGGGTCGCTGTCGTTTAACGCTGGTAAAGGCACAACTTCAGCTTCAGGCTCAACTTCTGGGCGCTGAGCTGGAACGGCTAATTCGGCAGGTTTTTCAGGCTTAACAGAGGGCGCACCTACCACAGGGTCGTTCTCAGGTTTTAGCTCCATAATAGGTTGTTCTTTTACTGGTTCTGCAACCTGCATAACTGTTTTTGGAGCTTCACTTGGTTTTAATAAAGCAAACGCAGCGGCAATAATGATGATTAATAAAATAACCCCAGCAAAGATAAGGTTGTTATTCGGCGGACGTTTTTGAACGTCTGATCCTGATGGTTTATCTGACATACGAACTCCATAAATATAAAAATGCGATACTGTTTAGAGTACTCTAAACAGGTTTAATTCATAACTTACACTAATATTTATTAATGTAGCTAATGTATCCTTTGATTCTTCTAGCTTAAAGACTTACAGTGAATAAATAAAGTAAAGACAGTGAACAGTTTAAATACGTAACATGAAAATTAAGCAAGTCGATCCTAGTAAACCAAAAGTGGCTTTATTACTTACCGGTGGTGGTGCCCGAGCGGCTTACCAAGTGGGCGTGTTAAAAGCATTAGCGCAAAGTATGCCCAGAACTGCCCCACTGCCCTTTAGAGTGATAAATGGAACCTCTGCTGGCGCAATTAATTCTGCGGCGTTAGCGTGTTACGCTTCATGTATGCATTTAGCCGTTAGAAAGCTAGAAACAGTATGGAAAAACTTTTCCACCTCTATGGTATACAAAAGTGACTTTCTGAGTGTATTTGGCCATATTACTCGTAATATTTTAACTAGTTTTCAGTCTGAGCATATAAACCATCCACCAGCGAGTTTGTTAAATAATCGGCCACTTAGAAAACTATTAAACGATATTCTTGATTTACATCGAATTGAACGTAACTTACATCGTGACTATTTAGAGGCGCTGTCGATTACAGCATCTAGTTATACTACTGGTGATTCTGTTGCTTTTTTTCAGTCAAATACACAGCATTCTTGGCAACGAGCAAAGCGCGAGGGTCGCGCTACGCGTATCAATGTTGAGCATTTAATGGCCTCTAGTGCTATTCCTATGGTGTTCCCTAGTGTAAATATTTATAACCACTATTTTGGTGATGGTTCAATACATCAACTTTCACCTTTAAGCCCGTCTATTCACTTAGGGGCAAACAAAATATTTATTATTGGTGTTGAGCAACCCAAGGAACCTCATCCTCCAGGTTACTCTGCGCATTTTCCAGGGCTTTCTGCGGTAGCAGGTCACTTACTCGACAGTGTATTTACCGACACCATGCAGTCTGATTTAGAACGCTTAGATAGAGTAAACCGTACACTGGGGTTATTACCAAATAAGCAAAAGCATCAAGAGTTAAAACAAATAGACAGCTTTATCATTAACCCCTCGCAAAACTTTAATGCAATTGCAGCGCAATACTATGACGATATGCCTTGGGCAATTAAAGTGTTACTGCGTATGATAGGTGTAAAAAAACGCTCTCAGTCGAGTTTAACCAGTTATTTATTATTTGAAAAACGCTACACCCAGCACTTAATTCAAATTGGATACGAAGATGGTATGAAGCAACTGCCCGAGATGAGAAAGTTTTTAGAGCTAGACTAAGAAGCCACTCTTACTCAATGCCATCAAGTAAGTAATGCTCAACATGCTCTACTCGCCTAGGTTTACCTTGCAATACTAAAATATCATTTGCGTATAATATGGTATGCTCCTGTGGCATCTCTATCTCCTCGCCTTCACGTCGAAGCGCCTTAATTAGCACCTTTCTTTTAGCTAAATTAAGCTCACTAATAGCCTTGTTTACCGCAAATGCTTTATCCGGCAAGGCAATGACATGTAAGTACTCTAAGCGTTCGGGCAAATTGGTATCGCTTTCGATGTTTTCGCCTGCAAAAAAGCTTTGCAATAGCTTATAGCGGTTACGCCTCTCACTACTAACGCGACGGACTATTCGGCTCATTGGTACACCCGACATAGACAACACATGTGAGACCAGCATTAAGCTTGCCTCTAATGCCTCAGGAACAACCTCAGTGACGCCTAAATCTTTTAAACGCTCTAGTTGACTGTCATCACGGGTTCTTATGAGTATTTTTACCCTAGGAGCAACCTGCTTTATGGCATCAATCACTATTTGAGTTTGTTGAAATTCCGTAAAGGTAATAATCACTAAGCGTGCTCGCTCTACCCCTGCACACTTTAAAATATCTTTTTGCTCAACGTGACCAAACAATAACGGTTCACCCGCCGCTTTTCCTTCTTGCACTAGTATGGGATCGCTTTCAATGGCCACATAATCAATAGCCTCTGGCGATAAAAAGCGGGCAATAGTTTGCCCTACCCGAGAAAATCCACATATAACGACATGATTATTATAAAGCGTACTGCTTTGTGGCTCGTCTTCATAGGCAAACTTAGCGCGCTCTAACATACCCAGTCGCTTTAAAATAAAGGGAGTTTTATCGATTAAATACGGGGTGAGTGCCATAGAAATTACGCCCATGGCAATTAAAAATGAGACTTGCTCCACACTCAGTAAGTCATGCTGTGCTGCGAGTGCGATTAACACAAAACCAAACTCTCCCATTTGCCATAACATAATAGCGCAGGCTAATGCATCCTGTTTTCGCTCTCCCATAAGTAAAGACGACACGGTTACTACGGCGATTTTTAAAATTAGAATTCCTAGTAAGGCAACAACAATAATCCCTGCATGATTAACAACAAAACTTATGTCTAATTGCATACCTACGGTGACAAAAAATAGCCCCATTAAAATATCACGAAAAGGGCGAATATCCGCTTCTAGCTGATGACGATAATGGCTTTCACCAAGCATCATACCCGCTAAAAATGCCCCTAATGCCATTGATAAGCCAAATGAATAAGTAAGTAAACCCGCAAACAAAGCAACTAATAGAGTTGTTAACACAAATAGTTCATCACTTTTTGCTAATGCCACTTCATTAAATACTCTAGGTAAAACCCATTTTCCAATAGCCCATAACAAAAGGCATACAAACGCCCCTTTAGAAAGTGCGAATAACAAAGCCCAACCAATACCATTTGAGTCATTGCTGGCAAGCAAAGGCAAAATAATCAGTAATGGCACAACGGCAATATCTTGAAATAATAAAACGCCAATTGCCAATTGCCCTCGGCGTTTATTTAAATCGCCGCTCTCTTTTAATAATTTAGCAACTACCGCAGTAGAGGAAAGCATAATAATAATGCCCATGGTAAAACTGGTTAATAAGTTAAAATTTAATAAGTACAGAATCACAATCAGCAGAATACTACTAACAAATACTTGCAACGACCCTAAACCAAATACAATGTTACGCATTGCCATTAGGCGCGATACTGAAAACTCCAAACCTAAGCTAAATAGCAAAAATACAATACCTAGCTCTGCAATAAAGTCTATTTCATGGCTTTGTGTCATCCAGCCGACACCATGACCACCCGCGAATAAACCCACAGCCAAGTATGCCAACACAGGGGGAAGCCCTATGCGCTTAAATAGCCATACAAATAAAACCGCAGCGACTAAAAGTCCAAAAATCTGAGCATTAATACTTTGCAACGCAAACCTTAAAACAATCTATGGAGTGTGACTTAACTATAGCAACCGCATAACTTTCAGCCAGAATAAAAATATGGCACGCAATCTGCTTATTTATAAAAAGTAATACTATAGGGGGAATAAATAGTGGAAAACGTTCATATTTTGACACAACGTATCTCTGGACGCGGTGAATTTTTGCCGTTCTCAGCGGAGCAATACAATAGCAATACACCAACAGCACTACATGAGCTGGCGGCCAAACTGCAAACTAGCCTAGTGCTGGAAGATATTTTAGGTACATTTGCAAGCTTTGCAAAACAACTGCTTAATTTTTCTGGGGTGCACTTTCAATCAGCTCATATTGATGTAAAAACACCTAATAGTGATGTTGAAAACCCAGCCTACTCATTTGATCTAAAAGTGGAAAATGAGCATTTAGGCACACTCACTTATTACACCAAATATCCGCTTAGTGCGGCTATTGAAAAAAAGCTGCAGCACTTTCACAGCGTATTAATATATCCACTGCGAAATGCCATAATGTACAGCCGTGTATTAAAGCTAGCAACTAAAGACTCTTTAACGGGGTTAAACAACCGTAGTCAATTTAATGACATGTTACAACAAAAGCTTGAAAATCATAGACGTAACGGCCATCCATTTAGTTTAATGCTGCTTGATTTAGATAACTTTAAACAAGTGAATGACAACTATGGTCATAAAATTGGCGATGACGTTTTAATAGAATTTGCTTCAGTTTTATCTAGCAGTATTCGAGGCACAGATTCGGTATTTCGTTTTGGCGGCGATGAGTTTTCAATACTAATTGAGGATCCCGCTTTCACCACTAATAAAGTGATTGCTGAACGTATTATTCGTTTAGTAAGAAACTCACCGATTATGTCTAAGTACAATGTAACAACCAGTATTGGTTTTACCCTAACTAACAGTGATGATTGCCAAAATGAGATATTTTCTCGTGCGGATAAGGGCTTATATAAAGCAAAGGCATCTGGGCGAAATTGCGCAAAAGCTTACTAAGCAATAAAAGAATAAAATATTAGAAAAGCCCAGCCTCCCCCGCTGGGCTTTTTTACGCTACTTTTTTAATATAAAGTATTTGTAAATTAGCAACATGACGCAAAAGCCAAAAAAGAAGCCACTGAGTAAATTAAGTAGTGCGGCAATTGTTGCAAGCGGTGTAAAAAGCACCAACAGTAAAGGCGTACTCACTCCTAAAATGAAAAACACGCCCCCTTTACCCAACCAGTAGGCAAGTAAAATGGCGGCACATACCATGCCACCCAATACAGCGTAGCCGAGGGTAGTAATACTAAGGGTTAAAAATACATTCGCTAAAACCGCAATCAATAGCGTAATTAATATGCCAATGGGTGCCTTATTGATAAGCGACAGCCCAACATGAGCTTGTTGACTCATAATTTATACTCCCAAATTACACCATGTTCATCTTTATGGTTATCACTAACAAAATAACCAACCACTTGCACTAGCTCATCGTTGTAAAAAATTAATGGAATATCAGCACGTAGCCAAGGCGCTACTTTTGCATCTTTAAACCAATGTTTAAGCGTATTACTACCTGGTTTTTTGAGTGGTTTAATACGCGCACTATTGCAGTTAAAGCGCACACTAACTTGTTCATCCGTTTTAGGGGCTCGTATACCCACTCCTTGCTGACATGATAATTTTTTTCCGTCACTCAAAACCAGCTCATTACTTATTACCTGCTCAATATTAACGGCTAATGGCTTTGGTTGCACAAAATAAAGTAAACCTTGATGGCGACGTATTTGCCCATCACTTAGCTCAATTTTTATTTGTGCATCAGCTTGTGCATGAAGGGCTTGGCTCATTATTTGTGTTAATTGCTTTTGTGAGGGCATAGTGTGGCTAAATAATGCCAGCCACGCGCGTAATACATTAGCAATGCGAATAGCGCTGTAATGAGCCATATTTTGTATATTAAGCGCCTGATGTTGATTAATGCACTGAGCGAGATCTTGCTGGGTATACTCATCCAGTAGTGCTTGCTGCTGCTGTAATAATTCAATACTTCGTGCTGTACACTGCTCAAAACCAGTAAAACGCTCTGCCAACTTAGGCACTATTTGTTGGCGCAAAAAATTACGGTCAAAGTGCTCATTAGCGTTGGATTCATCGGTAATATGGCTAATATTAAATTGCTGGGCAAACGCTTCTATCTCGCTGCGTTTTACCGCCAATAATGGCCTATAGCACTCACGGCCACTTTTAAGTATGCGAGTTTTCTGCATAGCGCCGAGCCCTTTTAAGCCTGAACCGCGCTTTAAACGAAGTAAAAATGTCTCTACTTGGTCGTTTAAATGCTGGCCTAACAAAATGACACTATCACTTGGGCTGTATTCGTCAAGCGCTTGATAACGAGCTTCGCGAGCCTGCGCTTCAATACTGGTGCGCGATTGCTGCCTAATTATGACGTGTGCCGCTTTAAAATAAATTGAAAGTTGCTCACAACGTGCTTGGCAAAATTGCTGCCAGTGATGGGCGTTATCACTTAAGCCATGATTTACATAAATTGCACTTAAATTTAATTGTGGCCACTGCTCTTTTAACCCATGCATTATCTGCAACAACACCACCGAATCTACGCCACCAGATAAGGCCACAGTAAATGTGAATTGCCCGTTTTCTATATAATGATTAAGGGCTTTTTGTACCTGCAGATAAATTTGTGATGTGTGCATTATTATAACCAATGAGTGAATTGCTAATAACCCGAATAAAAAAGGCTCTACGTTACGGTATATTAAAACAAAAAAAGCCGCATAGGCGGCTTTTTTCTATATTTAGCTACATTTAGCTATGTTTAGCTATGTTTAGCAATAACCAAACGACATTAAACGCTTGTAACGTTGATCAAGCATCTCTTCAAGCGATAACGCTTGTAAGTCTGCTAAATCGCGCTTAAGGCGAACTTTTAAATTACGTGCCATGGCATCATAATTACGGTGTGCGCCGCCTAGCGGCTCATCAACTAGGTTGTTGATTAAATCTAGCTCTTTAACACGCTCGGCTGTTACACCCATTGCTTCTGCTGCAAGTGGAGCTTTATCAGCACTTTTCCATAAAATAGAGGCACAACCTTCTGGTGAAATAACTGAGTAAGTGCTGTATTGCAGCATGTTTACTCTGTCGCCTACACCAATCGCTAATGCACCACCTGAACCACCTTCACCAATAACAGTACAAATTGTAGGTACTTTTAGTGCGGCCATTACTTTTAGGTTACGTGCAATTGCTTCAGACTGACCACGCTCTTCTGCGCCAACACCTGGGTATGCACCTGGGGTGTCGATAAATGTCATGATTGGCATTTTAAAACGCTCAGCCATTTCCATTAAGCGCAATGCTTTACGGTAACCTTCTGGTTTTGGCATGCCAAAATTACGTTTAATTTTTTCAGCTGTACCACGGCCCTTTTGCTGACCGATCACCATAACAGGTTCACCATCTAAACGAGCAACGCCGCCTAAAATTGCAGGGTCGTTAGCAAACGTACGATCACCCGCAAACTCGTCAAATTCCGTAAAAATACGCTCGATATAATCTCGAGTATAAGGACGCAGCGGATGACGTGCTAGCTGTGATACTTGCCAAGCACCAAGTTCAGAGAAAATTTTCTCCTTCATTTGTGCGCTCTTTTCTTTAAGTTTGCTGACTTCCTCTTCTAATCCAAGGTCTAATTCGCCAGCGCGGCTTACATTTTGTAATTCTTCAATTTTTGCTTCTAATTCTGCGATTGGAAGCTCAAAATCAAGATAATTGAGGCTCATGCTCTAAACTACCTAATTAGTTAAATTCTAGTTCTACATTTTGCGCTGCCATCAGCGATAACTTATGAATTAAGTCGTCACTTGGCGTAACACACCATTCGATCCCTAGGGTTAATTGCACCAACGCATCGGGGCGTTGATAATATACCTTGATCGGACACGTTCCCATTTTGTATGGTTCGAGTACTTTTTGTAATTTATCGAAGAAACCAGCCTCGATCTGCACCATATTCAGCGTCATCTTAATCGCTTTTATACGCTTTTCACGCGCCTGAGCAATGGTGTTTATTTCTCTGGCGGTCATTGTAATACCACCAGAGAAGTTATCAAAGCTGACCTGTCCGGATATCACCAAAATATTATTGATTTGCAACATATCTTGGTACATTTCAAACTGTTCTGGAAACAAGCGTACATCAATTCGGGCGCTTTTGTCATCTAAAGTTATCAAGCCCCAGCGGTTTCCTTTTTTATTAATTAAGGTTCTCGCGGCAATCACCAAGCCCGCCCCAGTTGAGACTACATCACGGTTAGTGGGCTGCAAATCAATGAGTCGGCCACTAGTATAATGGCCAAGCTCTCGTCGATACTGGTTTATAGGATGGCCAGTTAAATAAAGGCCTAAGGTATCTTTTTCGCCATCAAGCCACTGATTATCTGTAAGTAGTGTGGCTTTAATAAACGCTTGCTCTACTTCGTCAGGCTCTGTGGCCAGTAACCCAAACAAATCACTTTGCCCTAACAGCTCAGCTTTGTTGTGTTGATCGGCTGCGCGCATTGCATCTTTTAAACTTGCCAACAGCGTTGCTCGCCCTGGTTGGTTTTTTTCTGGTCCTAGCTGATCCAATGCACCTGCATAAATTAATTTTTCGGTGACACGTTTATTCAAGCGTTTTAAATCAACACGCGCACAAAAATCAAATAAATCCTTAAATGGGCCACCTTTCGCTCGCGCTTCCAATATGGCATCAACGGGGGCTTCACCCACGCCTTTAATTGCTCCTATACCGTAAACAACTTCACCTTGAAGATTAACAGTAAACTTGTATTCACCAGCGTTTACATCGGGCGGTAACAAAGTGAGTTTCATGTTTTCACACTCATCCACCAGCGTTACTATTTTGTCGGTGTTATCCATATCGGCCGACATTACCGCAGCCATAAACTCGGCCGGATAATGGGTTTTCATCCACAGCGTTTGATACGATACCAATGCATAAGCTGCTGAGTGAGATTTGTTAAAACCATAACCCGCGAACTTTTCAACCAAGTCGAATATTTTTATCGCAAGCTCGCCATCAATGCCATTATTACGCGCGCCCTCTTCAAAGGTTGAGCGCTGTTTTGCCATTTCTTCGGGCTTTTTCTTACCCATGGCACGACGTAACATATCGGCGCCGCCTAGTGTATAACCGGCCAGCACCTGCGCTATTTGCATAACTTGTTCTTGATACAAAATAATGCCGTAAGTCGGCTCAAGAATCGGCTTTAAACTTTCGTGTTGATATTGCGCATCGGGGTATGAAATCTCTTCTCTGCCGAGCTTTCGGTCGATGAAGTTATCTACCATGCCTGATTGCAGTGGACCTGGACGGAACAAAGCAACAAGGGCTATCATATCTTCGAAGCAATCGGGCTTTAATCGGCGAACTAGGTCTTTCATGCCGCGTGATTCTAGCTGGAATACGGCGGTGGTTTCAGCGCGCAGCAGTAGTTCTATACTTTTTTTATCATCCAGTGGAATGGTGTTGATATCAACCGGCTGTTTGCCTTCACGCTTTAAGCGTTCATTGGTCATATCCACTGCCCACTGCAAGATGGTCAGTGTACGTAAGCCTAAAAAGTCAAACTTAACCAAACCGGCGGTTTCTACATCGTTTTTATCAAACTGAGTAACCGGAAACTTGCCTTCATCATCACAATAGAGCGCAGCAAAATCGGTAATCGTGGTCGGCGATATTACAACCCCCCCTGCGTGTTTACCGGCATTACGGGTACACCCCTCAAGAATACGACACATGTCGATTAAGTCTTTAACTTCTTCATCGCCGTCGTAGGCTTCTTGCAAACGAGGTTCAACTTCAAACGCTTTAGCCAAGGTCATTCCCGGATCGCCCGGAATAAGCTTAGAAATACGATCAACAAATCCATAAGGATGACCAAGTACCCGGCCTACATCGCGTATAACCGCTTTGGCCGCCATAGTACCAAAGGTAATAATTTGCGATACCGCATCACGGCCATACAAGGCCGATACGTGATCAATTACTTCATCACGTCTATCCATACAAAAATCGACGTCAAAGTCGGGCATAGAAACACGTTCTGGATTCAAGAAGCGCTCGAAGAGTAAATCGAACTCTAGTGGATCAAGGTCGGTAATTTTAAGCGCATAAGCTACTAAGGAGCCCGCACCTGAACCACGCCCTGGACCTACTGGAATATTGTTATCTTTACTCCACTGAATAAATTCCATTACGATCAAGAAGTAACCAGGAAATCCCATTTGGTTAATTACATCGAGCTCTATCTTTAAACGCTCATCGTATTCGCCGCGTTTTTCTTGGCGTTCTTGCTCATCAGGAAATAAAAATTGCAGTCGTTCTTCAAGTCCATCTTGTGAGACTTTAACCAAAAACTCATCAATTTTTAATGAGCCTGTAGGGTAATCTGGTAGGAAATACTCACCTAATTGAACGGTTACATTACAGCGCTTTGCGATTTCTACGGTATTTTGTAACGCCTCTGGAATATCACTAAATAGCTCTGCCATTTGCTCTGGCGTTTTTAGGTATTGCTCTTGTGAAAAACGCTTTGGTCGGCGTTTATCATCTAGGGTATAACCATCAAAAATAGCCACCCGAATTTCATGGGCTTCAAAGTTTTCTGGCTTTAAAAATACCACTTCATTGGTAGCCACCACTGGCAGTTGCTCTGTGGTTGCAAGCTCTACAGCCATATGCAAATAATTTTCTTCTTGAGCACGGTTGGTGCGAATAAGCTCAATATAATAATGATCGCTAAAGTGCTGCTTATAAAAGCTTACCACCGACTCAACAATAGCGGGGTTGCCTTTTATTAATGCTTTTCCTAAATCGCCATCTTTAGCACCCGAGAGTATGATGAGCCCCTCTTTTAAATCAACTAACCATTCACGGTCAATAACTGGACGATGAAACACATGACCACGTTGGTAAGCTTTAGAAATCAATAAAGTAATATTTTTATAGCCAGTGTTATCTTTAGCTAATAACGTTATTCGGCTTGGCTCATCAGGAAACTCAGGACTACGTACCCAAAAATCAGCACCAACAAGTGGCTTGATACCTGCGTTATGCGCTGCGCCATAAAAACGCACTAAACCACAAAAGTTCATTTGATCGGTAATTGCCAGCGCTGGCATTTCAAGCTCTTGTGCTTTAGCGACTATTGGTTTGGTTTTTGCCAAACCATCAACCATCGAAAAGTCTGAGTGCACTCGTAAGTGAACAAAATCAGGAGTTGGCATAATTACTCCTTACCCGAAAGCGCAAGCACACGCTGCACCGGTTTAAAGCTCTTACGATGCTCATCTATAGCGCCGTATTGCTCAAGCGCTGCAAAGTGTGCTTTAGTCGGATACCCTTTATGCCCTGCAAACCCATATTGTGGATAGCGCGCATCAAGTTCAATCATTTCATCATCACGAGCCACTTTTGCTAAAATAGACGCGGCTGATATTTCAGCGACTAAGCTATCACCCTTAACCACCGCTTGGGCGGGCATAGCTAATTTAGGCAGGCGGTTACCATCTACAAACACAAATTCAGGCACGGTGCTAAGTGCTTCCACTGCGCGACTCATGGCAAGCATAGTGGCTTGTAATATATTTAGCTCATCTATTTCGCTTGGACTACAACGGCCAATGGCGTAACACAGTGCTTTTTCTTTTATTTCAGTGGCTAATAATTGACGTTTTTTATCCGTTAATTTTTTAGAATCGGCCAAGCCTGCGATTGGCTTATTGGGATTTAAAATAACAGCGGCAGTAACCACGTCGCCCACCAGCGGTCCACGACCCACTTCATCTACACCGGCAATTAGGGTTACATTAGGTCGTTCAATTTGCATTTATTAACTCCGCCACTGCATTTGCAGCTTGTTTACTTGCATCTAATCTAATTTTTTCATGTATGGCTAAAAAGCGGGCTTTTAATTCTTTATTGTCACTATTTAGCATAGGGGTAAGTGCTGCTGTTAAATTAGCGACATTACACTCGCTTTGCAAAAACTCTGGCACTAATTCTTCGTCTGCCAATAAATTAGGTAACGAAAAATATTTAATATTAAAGGTAAATAAGGTTTTAAAAATCCAATAACTCAGTGGTTTAATTTTATAACCAACCACCATTGGTTTTTTATATAACATGCCCTCAAGCGTTGCCGTACCTGATGCCAGTAATATGGCATCGGCGGCTTGCATGGCTAAATTTGATTGGCCGTCTAGTAAGTTAACATTTAGTGAGGGCGCTGTGGCATTTAAAATAGCAATAAACTGCGCTTTGCGCTTTTCGTTCACCAGTGGCACAACGACTTTAAGCGCTGGGTTCTGCG
Organism: Pseudoalteromonas sp. S1609; assembly: GCF_005887255.1. Classification (GTDB taxonomy): domain Bacteria; phylum Pseudomonadota; class Gammaproteobacteria; order Enterobacterales; family Alteromonadaceae; genus Pseudoalteromonas. The sequence continues at coordinate 85,436 of NZ_PNDJ01000004.1, forward strand.
TTTGTAACTGCGCCGCTGTTTTTATGTAGGTTTCACTTAACAAGCCCACTTCTGAGCCCCGGCTCCCGGGTAATAACGCTAACACCTTGTCATCAGCATTTAAGCCTAGTTGGCTACGGGCTTGGCTATCGTCGTGCTCAAGTGCAATGTCGTCGGCTAATGTGTGGCCTACAAAAGTACAAGGTACTTGGTGCTTGTCGTAAAATTCTTTCTCAAAAGGTAATAAAGCCAATACTAAGTTAGTGGCTGCACTTATAGTGTGAATGCGTTTTTCACGCCACGCCCACACTGAAGGGCTAACATATTGCACAGTTTTAATACCCGCATCTTTTAACGGTTTTTCTACACGTAAATTAAAATCGGGCGCGTCAATGCCTATAAACACATCAGGAGGATTATCAATAAAGTGCTGTACTAACTGCTTGCGAATTTTTAGTAAACGCGGTAAACGGCCAAGGACTTCAACCAACCCCATAACCGACAGTTCATCCATATCAAACAGCGTTTTGCAGCCTTGAGCTTGCATTTTAGGACCTGCAATACCTTCAAAAATTGCATCAGGAAAATGCGCTTTAAGCGCTTTTATCAGCCCTTCACCTAAAATATCGCCCGACAGTTCACCTGCCACAATACCAATTCGTAGTTGTTTTTTATCTTTTTTCATTTGCTATTTTTTCACAAGTAAACCCGGCGTTCATACCGATTAGTTTACCGTGTTTTAAGGCTAGGTTAAACGCTTAAAACGCACCACTTTTTTCTAGCTTACTCTTAATTGATGATTGCGTATTTTATAGACTGATGTAATGTCATAGTATATTAAAGTTTTCTAATATACATGTTGACAAAAATTGTACAAACGCCAATAATGATGCAAACTTTCAGAAATTACTGAAAATTCATTAAAAACATTAACAATTGCTTTGTGCTGTCACTGCATCACAACCAAAGGAGCCAAAAATGATAGATGAAACCTTTGTGGATCTATCGCGATTACAGTTTGCTGTCACCGCTCTATTTCATTTTTTATTTGTGCCGTTAACAATCGGTATGACCTGGATTTTAGTTATTATGGAATCGGTTTATGTTATGACCGGTCGCGAGATTTATCGTGATATGACTAAGTTTTGGGGCAAGTTATTTGGTATTAACTTTGCTATTGGTGTGGCTACCGGCCTCACCATGGAATTTGAGTTTGGTACTAACTGGTCGTATTACTCTCATTATGTGGGTGATGTATTTGGTGCACCACTAGCTATTGAAGGCTTAATGGCCTTCTTTTTAGAATCAACCTTTGTGGGGATGTTCTTTTTAGGTTGGGACAGGCTTTCTAAACGCCAGCATTTAGGGGTAACATTTTTAATGGCGCTGGGTACAAATATGTCTGCGCTATGGATTTTAGTTGCTAATGCGTGGATGCAAAACCCAGTCGGGGCAGAGTTTAACTATCAAACCATGCGTATGGAAATGACTAGTTTTGCAGAGCTAGTATTTAACCCTGTAGCGCAAGTTAAGTTTATTCATACAGTGTCTGCAGGTTATGTTGCGGCGTCTATGTTTGTGCTTGGGATTAGTAGCTGGTACATATTAAAAGGACGTGATTTGGCATTTGCTAAACGTTCGTTCTCGGTGGCATCAGGCTTTGGTTTAGCCTCTATTTTATGTGTTATTTTACTCGGTGATGAATCTGGCTACGAAGTCGGTGAAGTACAAAAAGTAAAACTCGCGACCATTGAAGCTGAATGGCATACCGAAGAGGCCCCCGCCGCTTTTACCATGCTAGGTATTCCTGACTCTGAAGAGCAAGTAACTCATGCTGCGGTTAAAATTCCTTACGCATTAGGTATTATTGCAACGCGCTCACTTGATGAACAAGTAATTGGTATTTCAGATCTTGAGAAAAAACACGAGAAGCGTATTCGCAATGGCATGATTGCTTATGAATACCTAGAAAAACTTCGCGCAGGTGACGATACCCCTGCAAATATCGAAAAGTTTGATAACGTGAAAGATGATTTAGGCTATGGCCTATTACTGAAACGTTATACCCCTAACGTGGTAGATGCCAGTGAGGCACAAATACAACAAGCCGTTAAAGACTCCTTCCCTAAAGTGGGCCCTATGTTTTGGTCATTTAGGATCATGGTTGGCTGTGGTGTAATTATGCTTGGCGTATTCATCCTTTCTTTTTATTACAACGCCCATCGTATTATTGAACAAAAACGTTGGTTGTTGTGGGCGGCGGTATTGAGCATTCCTCTGCCTTGGATTGCCATTGAATTTGGTTGGATTGTGGCTGAATATGGCCGCCAGCCATGGGCTATTTCTGAAGTGTTACCGACCTTTTTAGCAACGTCATCGCTGACGGTAAATGATATTTTAATTAGCTTAACTGGTTTTATTGTTTTCTATACTGGATTGGCGATTGTTGAAGCATGGTTAATGATTAAATTTATTAAGCAAGGTCCAAGCTCTTTGCATACCGGTAAGTACCATTTTGAATTACCTGATCACAGCACGACTGCTAAAGGAGAACTATCATGATTTTTGATTATGAAACATTAAAAATGCTCTGGTGGTTAATTATTGGTGTGCTGCTAATTGGTTTTGCCATTACCGATGGTATGGATATGGGCGTTGCTATGTTGCTACGCTTAGTCGGCAAAACAGATTCTGAACGCCGTACCGTTATTAACACTATTGGCGCCCATTGGGATGGTAACCAAGTATGGTTTATAACCGCAGGTGGCGCTTTATTTGCAGCATGGCCTATGGTGTATGCAGCAGCATTTTCTGGTTTTTACTTTGCCATGATGCTGGTGTTATTTGCATTATTTTTTAGACCTTTAGGCTTTGATTATCGCTCTAAGGTTGACTCTAAACGCTGGCGTAATAACTGGGATTGGGGCTTGTTTGCCGGCAGTGCCATACCTGCGCTGGTATTTGGTGTAGCGTTTGGTAACTTGTTTTTGGGTGTACCGTTTCATATCGATAATTTATTGAGAGTTAGTTATCAAGGGTCGTTTTTTGCCTTACTTAATCCGTTTGCGCTCATTGCCGGCTTAGTTAGTATTACCATGTTAATTGCACACGCGGGCATGTGGCTACAACTGCGAACCGCTGATCAAGTTGCTGAGCGCTCAGGACAATATGGTCGCTACTCATTACTTGCCTTTATAGTGTTATTTGCAGCGGCCGGTGTGTGGGTTGCCAACCTAGCAGGTTATCAAATTGCCTCTATGGGCGACACCCAAGGTCATGCAGATCCATTGGCAAAAGTAGTTACCACGGCTAAAGGCGCATGGCTTAATAACTACAGTGAACGTCCATGGACAATGACCTTCCCTATTTTAGCATTTGCGATGGCACTGTGTGCACTGCTGTTTTCTAAATTGAATAAGCCCGCTTTGGGATTATTAGCAACCAGTGTGATGTTAATTGGGGTGATTATGACTGCGGGCGTTTCGTTATTTCCGTTTATTATGCCTTCAAGCAATAACCCTGATATTAGCTTAACAATTTGGGATGCGGTTTCGAGCCACAGAACACTCAATGTTATGTTTATTGCTGTGGTTATATTTGTGCCACTCATTTTAGCCTACACCACCTGGTGTTATGTGAAAATGTGGCGCAGAGTGACCGTTGATGAAATTGAAAATAACCCTCACGGCAGTTATTAAGGAGACTAAATTATGTGGTATTTCGCGTGGATTTTAGGTGTACTGCTTGCTTGTACCTTAGGCGTTATAAACGTGATGTGGTATGAATTTCATCAAAATAAAAACAGCATTGCTGATGATGAACAAGCCACCCATGATTTATTAAACGAGCATAATACAAATCACAATGACGACTAATCCCCGACCAAATCGCGCGCAGCAACAACCCCTGCGCGCTTTTTTAAAACAGCAGAGTAAACCGGCGGCAATGTGGTTAAAGCTAAGCATTGCACTTGGAACAGTTAATGCGATTTTAATGATTGCAGGAGCTTACTTACTCGCGCAAACCATTCATGAGGTGATGTTTGAAGGGCATAGTTTAGCCCAAGTAACCCACTATTTATGGCCTTTAGCGGGTATTATTTTACTGCGCGCCATTTTCTTAGCGTTAAGTGAGCGCTTGAGCGCATTTGCAGCGCTTAAAATTAAATCGGCTATTCGCCAAACCTTACTCGATAAACTCACACAACTCGGCCCAAGTTATATAGAGCAACATGGCCAAGGTGCAACACTTAACACGCTGCACAATGGCGTAGAAGCTCTGCATGACTACTATGCAAAGTACTTACCTGGAGTTGCCTACAGTGCGCTTATTCCTATTGCAATATTAGTGGTTATATTTCCGACCGATTACAAAGCAGGATTAATATTTTTATTAACTGCACCACTTATTCCATTTTTTATGATTTTAGTTGGCCACAAAGCCGAGGCACTTAATCAAAAACGTTGGCAACAACTGGCAGTGTTAGGTAACTACTTTTTTGATCGCGTACAAGGGCTTACTCAACTAAAACTATTTAATGCCACGCGCAAAGAGCTCAAACAAATTGCGCGTATTTCAGATGATTTTAGGCACGCAACGCTAAGCGTGTTAAAAATTGCTTTTTTATCCTCTTTTGCGCTGGAGTTTTTAGCCACAATTAGTGTGGCACTGGTAGCGGTAATTATTGGTTTTAGATTGTTTTTTGGCACTCTGGATTTTGCTACTGGCTTTGTAGTGCTGTTACTAGCACCTGAATTTTATTTACCCCTTCGCCAATTAGGCAGCCATTACCATGCGCGCCTGCAGGGAATTAGTGCCGCCGCAGATATGCTGATCATTTTAAACGCACCACTGCCATCAAATGATAATAACAACAAAGCAAAGATCAATATTGATGCTAACAATACTATCAGCATCCATGATCTTAACTTTAGTTACCCTAATAGCAATGAGGGAATAAATAATATTAATTTAACCCTGCCAAGCACAGGACTAGTAGCCATTGTCGGAGCTAGCGGCTCAGGTAAGAGCACCCTACTTGATTGCATGCTTGGTTTTCACCCAGAAGTAATACAACACATATCCATTGACCAACAACCATTGACGACAGCGGATATAAGCCAATTACAACAAAACATTGCATGGATCCCACAAAAGCCAACCTTATTTTACGACACCCTAGCCGCCAACATAAAATTAGGTAACCCAGACGCTTCATATGAAGCACTTGTACATGCTGCAGAGCAAGCAGGTGCGCTGGAATTTATTAACGAGCTACCCGATGGCTTTAACACCTTAATAGGTGAGCAAGGTGAAGGGCTATCTGGCGGGCAAAAACAGCGTATAGCATTAGCTCGTGCATTTTTAAGACACGCCCCTATTCTAATGCTCGATGAGCCAACCGCTCATTTAGATAGTCAAACCGAGCAACTCATTCAAAACGCTATTGCTGAGTATGCAAAAAACCACTTGGTGATCACCATCGCACATCGCTTAAATACAGTAAAAAATGCTAAGCAACTTATCGTTATGGAAAACGGCTGCATCGTTCAACAAGGCGATTTTAAAGCGCTCAGCCAGCAATCTGGCGAATTTGCAAAGCTACTGAAAACAGCAGAACAAGGGGTAACTAATGGCTAATTTTATTCGTTTACTCAAATTGTGCCGCCCTCATTATAAAGCGATGCTTTTAGGGACGTTTCTAGCGTCACTCACGGTGCTAGCTAATGTAGGCTTACTCGCTATTTCAGGCTGGTTTTTAGCTTCTATGGCAGCCGCAGGAATTGCCGGCGTCCATATGAACTACTTTACCCCAGCTGGCACCATTCGCTTTTTAGCGATTGTGCGCACCGCCTCACGTTACGCTGAACGCTTAGTTACTCACAACGCCACATTTTTATTGTTAAGTGAAATACGAGTAAACATGTTCGCCACACTCAGCAAGCTCAATAACCTTGATTTAGCTATGAGCCGCAGTGCCGATTTAGTTAATCGCTTGCAAAACGATGTAGACGCATTAGATAAGTTTTATTTAAATGTGTTGCTGCCGATGTTAGTAGCTTTACTGACTGTGCCTATTATTATGCTGTTTATGTCAGCCTACAATGTAAATGTCGCCCTTATTTGTTTTGTTGGCATTATTATTATTGGGGTGATTATACCGGCAATATTAAGTAAGCAATTAGATAAAAATAGTCACCAAGAAACCTTACTTAGTGCACAACTTAGAGCAGAGCTATCAGACACTCTTACGGGCCTTAGAGAACTAAATATTTATCAAGCTCGAAACCAACAACTCACTAAGTGTGATCAGTTAAGTGAACAGTATAATCAGCAATTATTTATTCGTCATAAGACTCTTGGCAACGCTGATGGCTTAAGCTTACTCATAGTGCAATTGGCTATGCTTGCCAGCATTATTACTATTGTGCCGCTAGTGTTTAGCGGTGCTATGGTCAATGTAGAGCTGGCGATGTTGAGCCTGTTTGTGCTTGCCAGTTTTGAAAGCGTATTGTTACTGCCTAATGCCTTTATTGAGCTTCCTAATGTACTAAAAGCAGCTGAGCGACTCTTTATTCTTGAAGACAAAACGCTTAGCACAAATAATGTATCAACCACAGATATTGAGCTATTAAATAAGCACTGGGCATTATCATTAAATAATGTCAGCTATCACTATGGCCAAAAGCAAGCATTAAATAATGTGAGTTTTGAGCTCCCCGCGAAGCATAAAGTGGCCATTGTTGGTAGAAGCGGCAGTGGTAAAACGACCTTAGTGAATTTGCTCAGTAGTTTATGGCCACTGCAGCAAGGAACAATAAACTTACAAAGCGACAAAGAAATCATAAGCCTGCATGATTTAAATAATGAGAGTCGTGCAAAGACATTAAATATTTTAGCCCAGCAGCATCATATTTTTGATGGCACATTAAGCGAAAACCTTGCTTATGCAGCTCCCGATGCAACCTCGCAACAAATGATTGCAGCATTAACACAGGCAGAACTTGGTGGTTGGTTCTCTGAGCTAAAACAAGGGCTAAAAACCCGTTTAGGTACCGGCGGGCGAAATGTATCTCAAGGTCAATCAAGACGTATAGCCTTGGCACAGGCCCTGCTACAAAAACCCGCCATTTTAGTACTCGATGAACCGACTGAAGGGCTCGATAATATTTCTAAACAAGCTGTTATGAATAGTGTTTTACAGCTAAAAGAGCATGCCAGTGTATTAACAATTACTCATGATCCAGCATTGTTATCGCAAATGGATAGTGTTATCTGGTTAGATAGTGGACAAATCATCGCTCAAGGTTCACATCAACAATTGCTCAATGAACACCCTGACTATGTGGCGTTAACAACCCGCTTTTAGCCCTTAGCAGTATTACTTATTCTCAATAACGGTGACCGATACATCAATAACGCCGGCGCTAGAGTCGGCTATTTTTTCAAACATAGCTTTTGATAGATCTATAATTCGCCCCTGAATATAAGGACCCCTGTCATTAATTCTCACCACTACTGACTTATTATTAGCAATATTAGTAACTTTTACCCGTGTACCAAACGGGAGTTTTAAGTGAGCAGCTGTTGCTGCTTGTTGGCTAAATCGCTCGCCACTGGCAGTAGTTCGGCCGTGGTACTTATCAGCATAAAATGATGCTTTACCTTGCTCTGCAACATCACGTTGTTGATTATTTATATTACTTGGCAAAGCACTACATGCATTTAAAATAACCAATAGCATTGAAAGCAATACTAACTTTATCAGTTTCATTCTTTATACTTTATAGGGAAATGTGTAGGAAGTGTAATAGGACAAGGCTGAGTAGAGACTGAATTATTAATCAGCTAATAAAAAACCACCTTGATTACTCAAAGGTGGTTTTTAAAATCTGTTAAAAGTACTATTTGTTAACGCACAATACCGCGTTCAGAACTTTTAACGAAATCAATCATCAATTGCACTGCTGGAAACTTTGCAGCATCTTCAGCAAGTAATTCAATCGCTTCATCAACACCTAAGCTCTTGCGGTAAAACGCTTTATAAGCGCGGCGTACTGCCATGATTTCATCACTTTCAAAACCACGGCGTTTCATGCCTTCAGTATTGATTGCCGCAGGGCCTGCTGGCATACCTATGGTAGTAACGAATGGAGGCACGTCTTTATTTACCCCCGAATACATACCAACAAATGCATGCGAACCAATTTTACAAAATTGATGCACACCTGAGTTACCTGCTAAAATAACCCAATCACCAACATGAACGTGACCCGCTACACTGGCATTATTTGCAAAAATAACGTTATCGCCAACAACAGCATCATGCGCAACATGAGTGTAAGCCATAAATAGATTATTGCTGCCTATTTTAGTGACGCCCTCATCTTGGATTGTGCCGCGGTGAATAGTCGCACACTCGCGAATAACATTATTGTCGCCAATAATTAAGCTGGTTGGCTCGTTGTTGTATTTTTTGTCTTGGCAGGCTTCGCCTACAGAAGCAAACTGAAAAATATGGTTACCAGAGCCAATAGTAGCAGGCCCTTTAACAACAACATGAGACTCAATTATACAGTCATCACCAATAACAACATCATTACCGATGTAACTGTATGGTCCAACTGACACATTGTTACCAAGTTTTGCACCCGGTTCGATTATTGCCGTAGCATGGATCACAATTAAAACTCTCTTCTAGCACACATGATTTCGGCGCTACACACTGTTTTGCCGTCAACTTTAGCTTCAGCCGCAAATTTCCATATGTTACGACGCTCTTTTAAAAACTTAACATGAAGATGCATGGTATCACCTGGCACAACCGGCTGCTTAAAACGAGCATTGTCTACGGCTGCAAATAGGTAAAGTTCGTTCTCGCTACGATTTTCAACCGTTTTAAACCCTAATAGACCCGTTGCTTGCGCCATTGACTCTAATATTAGCACACCAGGAAAAATCGGCTGATTTGGGAAATGGCCAGTGAAAATAGGTTCATTAATCGATACATTTTTTATTGCATGCAACGATTCACCAGGGGTGAAATCGATTACACGATCAATTAGTAGCATCGGGTAACGGTGCGGTAATAAACTTAAAATTTCTTGAATATCAAGGCTATTTAATTCGTTTGCCAAAATAGCATCCTTTTTAGTGTTCAACGATCATGACTTATTCAATGCTTCAAGCGCTTTTAGACGTGATTTCATGTCTGAAAGGTTGCGCAAATGAGCAATTGATTTTCGCCACTCTTTGTTAGTCGTATGAGGCATACCAGATGAGTAAATACCTGGTTCGGTGATTGATTTGGTCACCATACTCATGCCGGTAATTATAACACCATCACACACAGACATGTGACCGTTAATCGCGCTCATGCCGCCAATCTGGCAATTTTTACCTATGGTGACACTGCCTGCAAGTACAGTACAACCGGCGATAGCGGTGCCTGAGTTAACTTCGACGTTGTGTGCTATTTGGCACTGGTTATCAATAATAACGTTACTGTGGATAATAGTATCATCGAGCGCACCACGATCTATGGTGGTACTTGCGCCAATTTCTACCTTATCGCCAATGATCACAGAGCCTAATTGTGGAATTTTAAGCCACTGACCGCGTTCATTTGCATAACCAAAGCCATCACTACCAATAACTGTGTTTGCTTGCAATAGACAGTCTGCGCCAATCTCAACATCATGATAAATGCTCACACTTGGCCAAAGTTTGGTGCCTGAACCTATTTTAGCACGTTCACCAATAAAACTGTTCGGACCAATTTGTACGTTATCACCAATTACAGCATCAGCTTCAATTACAACATTAGCACCAATAGCTGCACTTTTGCTCACTTGTGCATTGGCATGTATAACCGCACTTGGATGCACATCGTGAGATGCGCTACGCGGGGTAGTATCCATTAATTGAGCTAATTTGGCATAGGTAACATAGGGATTGGCAACAATGATTTTATTGCCTGAAAAGTAAGGCGCATCGTCAGGGCTAAGTATTACTGCACTGGCTTTTGTTGTCTCAAGCTGAGAGCGATATTTCTTGTTCGCTAAAAATGCAATATGCCCAGAATGGGCATTTGCAAGTGTCGCTATTTTTTTAATTTCTAAAGCGCCATCACCTTGAAGCTCGGCGCTTAGAAGTTCCGCAATTTGCGAAAGCGTATAATTTTGCATAGATTAATTATTTCTTACTTACAGCTGTAACTACTTTTTCAGAAAGATCAGTTACTTCTTTAGGGTTGAAGTAAATAGTTGTGTCTTTTACTTTAACTTCATCGAAGTCGCCTTTTTTAGCAATCTCTTGGATAGTTTCAATGATTAAAGTCTGAACTTTAGCCAACTCCTGATTTTGACGTGCTTTAATTTCTTGCTCTAATGGGCGACCCTTTTCAGCAAGGTTTTTTTGCATACCCTGAATTTTATCACGTAATGCGTCTTTTTGTTCTTGACTCATTGTGGTGCTTTCACGCTTAAACTTTTCTGCTTCAAAGCGAATATCACCTTGTAACTTTTCAAGCTCTTGACGACGCTCAGCAAATTCCGTTTGTAGAGACTGTTCGATTTTAGCCATTTGTGGAAGCTGCTTGTAGATTTCTTGCATATCTACAATACCTACTTTATGAGCAAAAGCATTAACTGATGTACCCATCATAAGTGTAGCTAAAACGGCAACGGCTGTTGATTTGAATAATTTTTTCACAAAAAACTCCTTTAGAAAGTGTTACTAATATTAAAACTGATGGTCTTGGTATCGTCATCTTCTTCTTTTTGCAACGGATACGCAAAGCTGATCAGCATAGGACCCATAGGTGAGATCCATTGTAAAGATAAACCGGTTGCAACCCTAAAGCGCATTGGGTCTGAATAGTCATCTAATTTTGCACGCTCATCAATACCCAAATTTTGATAACGATCAACGTTAAACTCGGTATCCCAAACGTTGGCAGCATCAACAAAGAAACTGGTACGTACTGAACTGGTATTTTCTTCGTCTAAGAACGGTGTAGGAACAATAAGCTCCATACCTGCAACGGCCTTCGCATTACCACCTATACGACCTTGTGGGAAAAGCACGTCAAATTCTGGAGCGCCACCAATATTGCCTGTGGTTGTGCCATCACCTGATGGCGTACCAGGTATAGGTAGTGGCTCTCTTGATACCGCACGCGGTAAAATAGTATTTCTGTCAAAGCCACGTAGTTCCATTTCTGTAATACGGAAGTATTCTTGGAACGGTAACGTCTGATCATACCCGTTGGTAGAACCATAACCATTACCATAACCTAATGCCGCACGGGTCGAAAATACCCAGCGATGATCGTTTGAGATAGGCCAGTAAAAACGTGAATCATAATTTAACTTAAAGTATTTTAAATCTGAGTTCGGCGTTGTGGCTGTCAGGTTTAATGTTTGTCTTGAGCCTGCTGTTGGGAATAAACCACGGTTAACCGTTACACGCGACCAACCCACACTTAACTCATACTTGGTAAACTCAAAGCCCGCATCTGGGTTCTCTGGGTCTAGGAAAGTTTCACGTAGTACACGTGTTTGCTCATATTCTGCAATATCAGATAGCTCTTCTTCTATCCAACGAGCTCCAAAGTTAATACGGTTTATAGCATCAATTGGAAAACCAATGTTGGTTCCAAGGCCATAACTTTTTGACTTATAGTCAATCAAGCTAAACTGGCTAGCATCGTAGTTACTATAAAAAATACTACTACCTTGCGATACACCATCTGGCGTAAAGTAAGGGTCTGTGTATGACACACTCACGCGTTCAGAGCCACGTGAGGTATTAATGTTAAAACCAATTTGATTACCCGTACCTAAAAAGTTAGATTCGGTTACACCAATATTAAATTGCAGACCTAAGTATGAACCATAAGCAAGACCGGCGTTAAAACTACCCGCAGATTGCTCTTTAACAGTAAAGTCAACGTCAACTTGATCATCAACACCCGGAACAGGCACTACATTAAAGTCAACCGATTCCATATAAGGTAAGCGTTGAATTTGCAATTTAGAACGCTCTAAGTTTTGGTTAGATAACCATGCCCCTTCAAGCTGTGTCATTTCACGACGCAGTACTTCATCAGCTGTATTTTGGTTACCACCTACAATGATTCGACGTACATAAACACGTTTACCAGGGTCAACCGATAAAGTCAGTTGTACCTCTTGGTTTTCGTCATCAATTTCTGGAATGGTACGTACTTCAGCGTTAGCATATCCAAAACGAGCTAAGTAACTTTTTATAAACTCTTCTGAAGAAGTTACCACTGAGCCGTTATAAAGCTCTCCGGTGCGAAGCGGGATAACACTTTTGATTAGTTCTTCTCGGCCGAGTAAATCACCGATAAAATCAAAGCCTTTTACCTTGTACTTTACGCCTTCGGTAATATTTGCCGTTACATAAACCGATTCACGCTCAGGACTGACTGACACTTGAGTCGAATCAATATTGAAGCGTAAATAGCCACGGTCTAAATAAAAGCTACGAATTTTTTCTAAATCGCCTTCGATGGTTTGTTTTTGATAGCGATCGCTACCCATAAACTGCCACCAAGGTAAATCTTGTTGCGACTCAGCAAGCTGTAATAACTCTTCGTTTGAAAAAAGTTCATTACCAACTAAGTTTATTTGACGAATAGAGGCAGCATCGCCCTCATCAAACTCGAGTCTCAGTTTAACCCGATTACGTGGCAGCTTAGTGATGCTAATGTCCACTTTTGCATTGTATTTACCAATACTGTGGAAAAACTCAACTAAACCTTTTTCAATATTATCGATAACCGTTTTGTCCAGCGGCTCGCCTTGACGAATATCTTGTTGATCAAGGGACTGGTTTAACTGCTCATCTTTAATGTCTTTATTGCCTTCAAATTCAATAAAGCTAATTGTTGGACGTTCAGTTACTTTAAAAATTACGTTATTGCCATCACGCAACGCTTTTATATTGTCAAAGTGACCAGAGCGATAAAGTGACTTAATTGTTTTTGAAATTGTGTATTCATCAACATTGTCGCCCACGTTAATAGGAATATGCGTTAATGCGGCACCAAGTGCAACACGTTGCAACCCTTCAACTTTTAAATCTTCAACAATAAAGGAGTTTTGGCCTAGGGCTGCAAAACTTGCACCCAATAAACTTGAAACTACCAAATGTTTTTTTATAGCCATTTTATTATCTTTATCCTTTACAACTGTATTACCGCTTAGCATCGAAAACTAAATAGTTACGAGCTTTACAATCGTGTTCTAATTTGTCGTTACCACGCTTAAACAACTACAAGCGCGATACATCATTGAACAAAGCGAAACATGTTAGAAAAATGAGTAGCAAGGCTCCCACTTTAAAACCAAACTCTTGTGTCTTTTCAGAGACCGGCTTTTTACGAAAAAGTTCAATTATGTAATACATTAAGTGCCCACCATCAAGCACCGGCAGAGGAAGTAAATTAAATACTCCCAAATTAACGCTGATCAAAGCTAAAAAGCTTAAAAATGCGACTAATCCGTAACTAACACTTGTGCCTGCGCCGACTGCAATGCCGACAGGCCCACTTAAATTTTTCACTGACACTTGACCAGTAATTAAGTTACCTATCATGTCAAAACTCAGCGTAATTAAACGCCATGTCTCTTTTGTGCCCAGCACAATACTATCTAGTGGCCCATAATGTCTAGTCTCAACAAAATCATCAGGCCACTGCTCTACAACTGGAGCAACACCTAAAAAGCCTTGTTCAACACCATTACTAACAACTCGGCTCTTTGGGGTAACTAATATAGTTTTTATACTATCTTGTCTTTTTACACTAAATTGTAAGGATTTGTTAGCCGATTGAGTAATAAGATTAACTAATTGCTGCCAACTGCTCATTGTTTCACCGTTTACAGCCAAAATAACGTCATTAACCTGTAAATTTGCCTGTTCAGCAGCAGAGTCTTTAGTAATCGCCGCAATAGTGAGTGTTGCTTGAGGGCGAAACGGCACAATCCCCAACGAGCTCAATGGCGGTACATCTTGCTGATCAAGCTTCCAACCATCGAGGTTGAGAATTTGCGTTGTTTGTTGATAATTTTCGTTACGTAAAGTAACAGCAACGCTTTTATAACCCAAGTGCGACATCAAAGAGAAAGTCGCATCTTGCCAATTGCTAATATCGTCATCACCAATTTTAATTATTTGCTGAGTAGGCAAAATACCCGCTTGTTCTGCTCTGCTGCCTTCAACAACATTGCCTACAACCGGTTTTATGGTTTGCACACCCACCATATACATGACCGCTAAAGAAAAAATAGCGAATAAAAAGTTCGCCATGGGCCCTGCTGCTACAATAGCTATTCGCGCTTGAACAGATTTAGCATTAAACGATAAATGACGTTGATTGGCAGGTACTTCATCAACACGCTCGTCTAACATTTTTACGTAACCACCTAGTGGTATTGCCGCAATCACATACTCAGTATTGTATTTATCGTGCCATTTTAATAAAGGTTTACCAAAACCAATTGAAAAGCGCAGTACCTTAACGCCAGCCTTGCGTGCTACCCAAAAATGACCATATTCGTGAACGGTTACTAAAATACCGAGCGCAAGTATAAACGAGCCTAAATTCCAAAAAAAATCGAACATCTTAATGCACCACTTTTGTTATAAACTGCGTTGCGCTTATGCGTGCTAAACGATCACACTCTAAAACTTCATCTAGAGTTTGCACATTAGTAAACTTTGCAGTCTCTAACGTTTGCGCATTCACTTTATAAATATCAGTAAAACTAATTTGACCTTGTAAAAATGCATTTACAGCTATTTCATTAGCCGCATTCACCGTAGTTGTTGCCCCCTGTCCCGCATCACACGCAGCAATTGCCAATTTTAAATTAGGGTAACGCGAGAAATCAGGTTTGGTGAACGAAAAATCACAAATATCAGAAAAGTTTAGCGGTTTAACTCCCGCATCAATTCGCTGTGGAAAAGCAAGCGCATGCGCTATTGGGGTGCGCATATCGGGGTTTCCCATTTGCGCTAAAATAGAGCCATCTTGGTATTGCACCATAGAGTGAATAATACTTTGTGGGTGGATCACCACATCAATGTCGCTGGCATCACAGTTAAATAACCATTTAGCCTCAATAAACTCTAAACCTTTGTTCATCATCGTGGCTGAATCTACCGATATCTTTTGCCCCATTGACCAATTAGGGTGAGCAACCGCTTCACTGACGCTAACACTAGCAAGCGTATTAATGTCACGGTTTAAAAACGGCCCTCCAGAGCCTGTTAATAAAATTTTGCTAACACCATGCTGCTCAAGCCGTGCTTGCCCTTGGGTGTTTTGTAACGCACTAGGTAAACACTGGAAAATAGCATTATGTTCGCTGTCGATGGGTAATAAAGTTGCTTGGTGTTGTTTCACTTTATCAATAAACAACTGACCCGACATCACCAATGACTCTTTGTTTGCCAGCAGCACTTTTTTACCCGCTTCGACTGCGCTCAAAGTGGGTAGTAATCCAGCCGCACCAACAATTGCTGACATCACAGTATCAACATCAACATGCGCACAAAGCTCACTCATAGCTTTCTCGCCATGCATTACTTGTGTTTTACTTATGCCTTTTAAAAGTTCACAAAGCTGCTTAGCGGCTTGCTCTGAAGCCATAACAGCATAACGAGGTTGATGAGCAAGACACAACTCAGCCATTTTTTTTGCATTTTGCCCAGCGGCTAATGCGAACACCTTGAACTGCTGTTGATTTCTTGCAACAACATCTAACGTGCTAAGACCTATCGACCCCGTCGCACCCAAAATAACCAGTTGTTGCACTGCACTCATAAACTAAGTGTCCAGGCAAAGCAAATAACAAACATCGGCGCTGCTGCAGTTAAGCTATCAATGCGGTCTAAAATACCGCCGTGTCCAGGTAGGCAACTGCCGCTATCTTTAAGACCCGCTTCGCGCTTAAACATACTCTCTAGTAAATCACCTACCGCAGAGAACAAAGCAATAAATGCTGTCATTACTGCATAAATAGGCCATACAGAAGTATCAACATTGGTGTAAAAACAAAAAGCCAATACAAATAACACCGCAGCAACCACGCCACCAGCGAGGCCTTCTATGGTTTTATTTGGACTAACTTTAGGCATTAGCTTATGTTTACCGAAACTTTTACCGGTAAAGTAAGCGCCAATATCGGCACTCCATACAATACCCAGTACCACTAAAATCAGCATAGAACCATAGTGTGTTGATTCTGTATATTGCGCACTGCGAAGCGTATTAAGCGCAAGCCACAGTGGTACCAATGTCAGTAAACCGGCAATACCGCGCATTACAAGTCCTTCGTTCCAGCCTTTAGCCATAGCGGGGTAACGCCACACTAAATAACTTGCAACCAGCCACCACGAAAACGATAAGGTAAATAAGTAATTGGCATCACCTACAAGCTTGCCGTTCTGCCATAGGGTTTCTATCGGCCAATGTAAATTAAGTAAGCCTAGTAAAACTGCAACTAACAATACAAACGCACCGCGCTTTAGTTTATCGCATAGCCCCATAAAAGCAGACCATTCCCATGCGCCCATTAATACAATAGCACCCGCAAAATAACTAAATAACGTTAGTGGGGTGTAAAAAACCAAAGCCAGTGCTAATGGCGCTAGCACTAGTGAGGTTAAAATACGTTGTTTTAACAAAATGATGACCCTTAATCTATTTTAGGTTTGAGCGAGTAATTGTTTTATTTGTTCGCCCGTGCAACCAAAACGTCGCTCTCTGGCAACGTAACATGCAATGGCCTCTGCAAAAGCAGCTTCGTTAAAGTCAGGCCAAAGTGTATTGGTAAAATAAAGTTCAGCGTAGGCTGCCTGCCAAAGTAAAAAATTACTAATTCTGACATCGCCACCAGTACGGATCAGTAAATCAGGCTGTGCCTGATCTGCCATACTCATATGCTGTGCAATATGTTCTTCTGTAATGTCTGCGGGATCAATTTCCCCATTTGCTACTTGTAAAGCAACCAGCTTAGCAGCATGGGTCATATCCCAGCGACCACCGTAATTTGCCGCTACATTTAAGTGCAGGCCGGTATTATTCGCTGTTAGTTCTTGTGCAGTATGTACTTTCGCGCGCAAGCTTTCAGAGAATCGAGATAAATCTCCAATGATGGTTAGTTTTACGTTATTTTTATGCAGCTTTTTAACTTCTTTACTTAGTACAAATAAAAAAAGCTCCATTAATGTATTTACTTCGTCTTCAGGGCGGCGCCAGTTTTCACTACTAAAAGCAAATAAGGTCAACGATTGTATCCCTAATTTAGTACAAAACTGCACAGATTGACGAACTGCATCCACGCCCTTTTTATGCCCATATACACGAGGCCTATTTCTAGCTTGTGCCCAACGCCCGTTCCCATCCATGATGATAGCAACATGCTTAGGCAAACATTGCTGTGAAATTGTATCAGCGTCTAGAACCATAAATTTTGTGTATTCCATAAAAAAACGCCGCCTAGTATACCCCAGACGGCGTTTCAAAACTAATAAATTTAACCTGTACCCGTGATAATAAATCTACTTTAAGCAAATAATTATACAGCTAACAACCTTGTATTTACTGACAACTGAGTCGTCACTAAAGAGCAGTCACAATCTGTTACCTTTTAAAATCACACTATTAAAATAAAGTGCGAAGACTGATAAGCAGCGACTTAAATATCTAACTAAAGCTGTTTATTTGGGTTTAGAACAGTTATTAAATTTCCATCAACTCAGCTTCTTTTGCTGTTAGTTGTGTATCCATTTCTTTAATGAACTTATCAGTGATTTTTTGAATTGCATCTTCACCTTGACGTGCTTCGTCTTCAGAGATGTCTTTATCTTTTAATAAGTTTTTAATATCGCCATTTGCATCACGGCGAATATTACGAATAGCAACACGTCCGCCTTCTACTTCGCCACGCACGATTTTAATTAAATCTTTACGACGCTCTTCAGTTAATGGAGGAAGTGGTACACGAATAACCGTGCCTGCAGACATTGGGTTTAAACCAAGGTCAGAAGCCATAATCGCTTTCTCAACTGCCTGAGCTAAAGATTTATCAAATACACCAATAGCCAGTGTACGTGAATCTTCAATAGTTACATTTGCAACTTGGTTTAGAGGCGTTGGTGCGCCGTAGTACGACACCATGATGCCGTCTAAAATTGCAGGATGAGCACGGCCAGTACGAATTTTAGATAATTGACTACCAAGTGCTGCTACACTTTTTTGCATGCGCTCTTGCGCATCTTTTTGAATATCGTTAATCACGGTTTAATCCTAATCTAGTTACTAACTTCATCTGAGGCTTGTGAAGAAATAAGGGTTCCTTCTTCTTCACCCATTATTACGCGCTTTAATGCGCCTGATTTATTCATATTAAATACGCTCAATGGCATATTATGGTCGCGAGCAAGAGTGAATGCCGCTAAATCCATTACTTTTAATTCTTTATCAATAATTTCATTGTAGCTTAAGTGACGGTAAAGTGTCGCTTCAGGGTTTTTCACCGGATCATCACTAAATACACCATCTACTTTAGTCGCTTTAATTACCGTATCAGCTTCAATCTCGATGCCGCGTAAACACGCCGCAGAGTCAGTAGTGAAGAACGGGTTGCCTGTACCAGCGGCAAAAATAACAACGCGACCTGTTTTTAACAAGCTAATTGCTTCAGCCCAGTTATACGCATCACATACGCCATTTAATGGGATAGCTGACATTAAGCGACAATTTACAAACGCACGGTGTAGCGCATCACGCATAGCTAGGCCGTTCATTACGGTTGCAAGCATCCCCATGTGGTCACCAACAACACGATTCATGCCCGCTTCGGCTAATGAGCCACCGCGTAAAAAGTTACCGCCACCAATAACCAAACCCACTTCTACGTCGAGTTCTACGAGCTCTTTAATTTCTTGCGCCATACGATCTAAAACTTTAGGGTCGATGCCGAAGCCTTCGTCTCCCATTAAAGCTTCACCACTTAATTTGAGAAGAACACGTCTAAAAATAGGTTTGCGATTGATAGTCATAGTTTTGGGGCCAACTTTTATTGAATTATGGATAAAAAATAACCGCGCTTATGTTAAACATAAAAGCGCGGTTATTTTAAAGAATTTCTAAGCGTGACGCAAAAGCAAATAGTACTTTAATTGCATGTATTTTCCTTTTGTATCACAAATAGTATGTCTTACTGACCTTTAGCAGCTGCAATTTGAGCAGCAACTTCAGCAGCAAAATCTTCTTCTTTCTTCTCGATACCTGCACCAACTTCCATACGTACAAAGCCAGTAACTGTTGCGTTTTTCTCTTTAAGAATTTCGCCAACAGATTTTTTCGGTTCCATGATGAAAGCTTGACCAGTAAGAGAAACCTCACCAGTAAATTTCTTCATACGACCAACAACCATTTTCTCAGCGATTTCAGCAGGCTTGCCTTCGTTCATCGCGATGTCGATTTGTACTTGCTTTTCTTTTTCAACAACATCAGCAGGTACGTCATCTGGAGTTAGGTAATCTGGGTTTGAAGCAGCAACGTGCATTGCAACATGCTTAAGTGTTTCTTCATCAGCAACACCCGCAACAACAACACCAATACGCTCGCCATGACGGTACTCAACTAGTTGCTCGCCAGTGATGTACTGAAGACGACGTACATTGATGTTTTCACCAATTTTAGTTACTAGCTCAACACGGTCTTCTTCGAACTTAGCTTGTAAGTCTTCGATAGATGTAGTGTCAGCGATAGCAGCATCTGCAACTTTGTTAGCAAATGCTAGGAAGCTTGCATCTTTAGCAACGAAGTCAGTTTGACAGTTAACTTCTACAAGTACTGCAACACCCGCGTTTTGCTTGATGATGATAGTACCTTCAGCAGCAATGTTACCTGCTTTTTTAGCAGCCTTTGCAGCACCGCTCTTACGCATGTTTTCAATCGCTAACTCGATGTCACCATCAGTCTCAGTTAACGCTTTTTTACAATCCATCATGCCAGCGCCAGTACGCTCGCGTAATTCTTTAACTAGGGCAGTAGTTACAGCCATTAGTAAATCCTCAAATCTGAAATCAGGTTTAGATAAGCGGGTTACCCGCTCCACAAGAATAGCAAGTCTTCACCTTTAAAAGATGAAGACTTGATGACAGCTAATTACTCAGCTTCTACGAAGTCGTCTTTTTCAGCTTGAGCAACGATGTTACTCTCACGGCCTTCAGTGATCGCAGCTGCAACAGCACTAGTGTAAAGGTTGATTGCACGGATAGCATCATCGTTACCAGGTACGATGTAATCAACACCGTCTGGGTTAGAGTTAGTATCAACGATTGCAACAACTGGGATACCTAGGTTGTTAGCTTCACGGATAGCAATGTGCTCGTGGTCAGCATCGATTACAAAGATAGCGTCTGGAAGGCCACCCATGTTTTTAATACCACCAAGGCTCTTTTCAAGCTTGTCCATTTCACGAGTAAGCATTAACGCTTCTTTCTTAGTTAACTTCTCGAAAGTACCGTCTTGGCTTTGAGCTTCAAGGTCTTTAAGACGCTTGATTGATTGACGAACTGTTTTCCAGTTAGTCAACATGCCGCCTAACCAACGGTGGTTAACGAAGAATTGATCGCTTTGTAAAGCAGCTTCTTTTACTGCTTCGCTTGCTGCGCGCTTAGTACCAACGAAAAGAACTTTACCTTTGTTTGCAGCAGCACCAGATAAAAACTTAAGTGCAGTGTTGAACATTGGTACAGTTTGCTCAAGGTTGATGATATGTACACGGTTACGTGCGCCGAAGATGAAAGGCTTCATCTTAGGGTTCCAGTAACGTGCTTGGTGACCAAAGTGAACACCAGCTTGAAGCATATCGCGCATTGAAACGTTTGCCATTTTGTAAATCCTCTAAGTTGTTTAGGGTTAGGCCTCCACATATCCCATAGCACCAACACCGCAGTTAAATGAAACTGAAATGCACCCAAGTGTATGTGACGATACGTGTGTGTGTTAAAATAAAATTGTGTTTGCCTTAAATACAAAAAATCATTTAAGAATTTATTTGTAAAAAGACGGCGCGCTTTATACCATATTAAAAATAAATACTCAACGTCTCGTGCAAAAATTGTGCGACGATAATCATCTAAAAACGCAACTTTGGAGCCTCAATGAGCGCTGTGATTAAGACCCCTGAAGAAATCGAGAAAATGCGTGTAGCCGGCCGTTTGGCTGCTGATGTGCTAGAAATGATCGAACCACATGTGGTACCAGGTATCACCACCGATGAGCTAAATACAATTTGTCATGATTATATTGTTAATGTGCAAGATGCTGTTCCTGCTCCTCTTAATTATCATGGTTTTCCAAAATCAATTTGTACCTCAGTAAATCATGTAATTTGTCACGGTATTCCGAATGACAAAGCATTAAAAGATGGTGATAGTGTTAATATTGACATCACTGTTATCAAAGATGGTTACCATGGTGACACATCAAAAATGTTTCATGTAGGCACGCCTAATATCCAAGGTAAACGTCTTGCAGAAGTCACTCAAGAAAGTCTTTACCTTGCCATTAAAATGGTAAAACCGGGTGTTCGCCTTGGTGATATTGGTGCAGCTATTCAAAAATATGCAGAGAGCTTTAACTACTCTATCGTACGTGAATATTGCGGCCATGGTATCGGTAGCGAGTTCCATGAAGAACCACAGGTAATGCATTACGGTAAAGCAGGCACTGGCGAAACATTAAAAGCAGGTATGTGTTTAACTATTGAACCTATGGTAAATGCGGGCAAACGCCAATGTAAATTACTCAAAGACGACTGGACTGTGGTAACAAAAGACCGTAGTTTATCCGCTCAATGGGAACACACCTTACTAGTAACTGAAAATGGTGTTGAAATTTTAACACTACGATCAGATGATACAATCGATAGAATTATCGAGCACTAATTAAGTGCGCGCTTAATCGCGGTTGTAACAGGTTTTGCCTGTATATCGCTTAAGTGGTTTGCTGTAAGGGGCTAACATAACTTATTGCCCTTACAGCAAATATATTATAAAAATAAATCTCAAACTTATAATGCAGTCCATATATAGGAGCCAGCCTAAGTGGCATTACCTAACAAAGTAAAAAAGTTGCTCAATGATGCTGAGCAATTAAGCGATTACCGCGATTGCTCCGCCTATTTCTATAAATGGTTGCATAATGAATTCTCAAAACAACCGGTTGGTAAATTAATTAATGCCCGTGCAGAATTTATTGACCGACTGCTGATCAAACTTTTCCAAGTTTATGATTTAGCTCACGAACCAGATCTCGCTTTGATAGCAGTAGGTGGTTATGGTCGTGGCGAGCTACACCCCTACTCTGATATAGATTTTTTATTACTTGTTACGAAACAGCCTAATGATGATATTTGCGAAAAAATCGGTCAGTTTGTCACTATGTTGTGGGATCTTAATCTCGAGATAGGCCACAGTGTTCGTACTATTGAACAAGCCATAGAACAAAAACGTGAAGACGTTACCTTTGCCACCAGCTTATTAGAAAGCCGTCTTATTTTTGGCAATCATATTGAGTTTGAAAAACTCAAAAACCATATTATTGAAACACCGGTTTGGGGCTCAGGTGAATTTTTTGTCGCAAAAGTACAAGAACAAAATTTGCGTCACAGAAAGTGCCACGGCACAGCCTATAATTTAGAACCAAATATAAAAGAAAACCCAGGGGGTCTGCGCGACCTGCAAACTATTATTTGGGTGGCTAAAAAGCACTTTAGAGCCGAAACTCTGCAAGAGCTAATTAATCACGGCTACCTGACTCACGAGGAATATCAAGAGCTGTTAGAGTGTCTTGAGAATTTATGGAATATTCGTTTTGCGTTACATTTAGCTGCAGAACGTTCAGAAAACCGTTTATTGTTTGATCACCAACCCCAAGCTGCAGAAATTTTGGGCTTTGGTAGCGATGGTAAGGCCTCGGTTGAGCGCATGATGAAACGCTTATTCAGAATTATGAGCCGAGTACGTGAGCTCAACCAGATGTTGCTTTCGTACTTTGAGCAAAGTATTTCGCCAGACAGTAGTCAAGCGACCGTTGAAGAACTCGATCTCAACTTTGAGCGCGTTGGCCATCAAATTCGAGTAAAAAGCCCGTCAGTATTCTTCAGGCGCGATCAACTTTTTGTATTGTTTGAGCATATTGCTGACCACCCAGAAATCACCCATATATACCCGAGCACTATTCGCACTATTCGCCAAGTTCGTCGTCGTTTATTGGGCGACCTACAAGACTACGCGGCCTGCCGGGAAGCTTTTCTACGAATCATAAAGCATCCTAATGGTATGGGACGTGCTTTTACGCTGATGCACAAACACGGCATGATTGCCGCTTATTTGCCGCAGTGGCGAAATATTTTTGGCCAAATGCAGTTTGATTTGTTTCATGCCTACACGGTTGATGAACACACCCATAAGCTAATTAATAATATTTATCAGTATTTTGATAAAACTGGGGTTAGCGAATTCCCAATTTGTAGCGAAATTGTCACGCGTATGGATAAACCGGAGCTACTGTATTTAGCCGGTATTTTCCACGACATTGCCAAGGGACGTGGGGGGGATCACTCTGAGCTGGGTGCTGTTGACGCCATTGCTTTTTCTAAATTGCATGGCTTTGCATCATCCGATGGTAAGTTAATTTCTTGGCTTGTTAGCAACCACTTACTTATGTCAGTTACGGCGCAGCGTAAAGATATAAACGACCCAGATGTAATAAAAGATTTCGCATCGCGAGTAAAAACAGAGCGTCAGCTCGATTACCTCTATTGTTTAACGGTCGCCGATATACGCGCTACCAATGACAACTTATGGAATGACTGGAAAAACACGCTACTTCGTGAGCTGTACTTACATACACAACGAGCTTTGCGTCTTGGGCTTGAAAACCCAATGGATCAACGCGACCAAATTCGAGATAAGAAGCATCAAGCTAAGCAACGCCTGATTAATTTGCATTATCACGAGGAACAAATTGACTTAACTTGGAGTCGTTTTAAAGCGAATTACTTTACCGCCTTTAGTGAACAACAAATTTCGTGGCATACAGAGCATTTACTAAAATGCACTGACTTGAGCCTACCTAGTGTTATTGTCTCGAATAAAGCAATGCATGGCGGTACTCAAGTATTTGCATACAGCCCTTACTCAGGTGGACTATTTGCTCGATTAGTCAGTGTTATTGGCTCTAAAAAAGCACAAATTCAACACGCCCAAGTACTGACCACCAAAGATGGCTACGTACTGTTTAACTTTGTTATTTTAGAAGTTAGCGGTGACCCAATTGCCAGTAGCCGTGCACAATCGATTAAACGCGGATTAGAGCAAGCATTGAATGATCCGCGAAAAAAAATACGCTTTAAAAAGAGCCGCTCACAACGCTTTAAAGACTTTAATATTAAACCAAAAATTGTACTGCGCCCGCACCCTCGTAAGGACCGTAGTTTAATAGAAATTCAAGCGGTTGATATACCTGGGCTATTAACTAAAATAGCCGAGGTTTTCCAAGCTTACTTACTCCACATACATGCCGCACGCATTACCACGGTAGGCGAGCGCGCAGAAGATTTCTTTGTGGTATCTAATAACGAATATCAAGCGCTGACTGATGAAGAGCAAGCAAAAATTCATCAGGCATTACGTAAAAAACTCAACGCCGAAATTGAATAAGAGGACACTATGTCAGATTTAAAAACCATGATTGAAAATGCGTGGGATAACCGCGACAACATTAGCCCAACAACCGTATCAAGCGATATTAAACAAGCAATTATTGATGCACTTGAGCTATTAGATAGTGGCGCAGCGCGTGTTGCAGAAAAAATTTCTGGCGAATGGGTTGTTCATCAATGGCTTAAAAAAGCCGTGCTGCTTTCATTTAGAATTCGTGAAAACCAACCAATGAATGATGGCGTAAATCAATTTTACGACAAAGTACCGCTTAAATTTAGCGACTATACGCCGGAGCAATTTCAGCAAGGTGGCATGCGCGTAGTACCCAACGCCGTTGCCCGTAAAGGCAGCTTTGTAGGGAAAAATGTTGTACTAATGCCATCGTATGTAAACATTGGTGCTTACGTTGATGAAGGCACTATGGTTGATACATGGGCCACTGTAGGTTCATGTGCTCAAATTGGTAAGAATGTACACTTATCAGGCGGTGTGGGCATAGGCGGTGTTTTAGAGCCGCTACAAGCAAATCCTACCATCATTGAAGACAACTGCTTTATTGGCGCACGTTCAGAAATTGTTGAAGGCGTTATTGTTGAAGAAGGTGCGGTTATTTCAATGGGTGTTTACATTAGCCAAAGTACCCGTATTTATGACCGTGAAACCGGTGAAATTCATTATGGTCGCGTACCTGCTGGTGCTGTTGTGGTTCCTGGTGCTCTGCCTTCAAAAGATGGCACGCATAGTTTATACGCTGCGATTATTGTGAAAAAAGTTGATCAACAAACACGCGAAAAAGTAGGCATTAACGCTCTGCTTCGCTCAATTGATGATTAAAAAGCAGTTGTAAATTTTTAGCTGTAAGCGCTAAGCAGGTTAATATTAAACGTAGATTGGGTTGAGTAAAAAGAAACCCAACAACATATTAAAGTTAAGTGTATTCGCTAAAATTTAATTACATACAGAAAAAGCTCTAAGCTTGTATAGGTTTAGGGCTTTTTTAGTGCTTTTAAAATACCTTCTCACAAACCTGTACCCTTTAATCGCGTTGCTTTGTTAGATACCTGCATCTATAGTGAATAAACGCATAATTCGATTATCGAGGATAAGTTGTTGCGCCTTTTCGTTTTAGGTTGGTTGGTGTTATTTGGTTCAACGCAGGCTATGGCTAATGATTTTACATCGTTTGAAGCTAAACTTAACGAAGCCGAAGATTATCTTGTTGTTAATCCTGCACAATCAATAATCATTCTTGAAAATATCAAAGAACTAAATACAGCTCCTGCTGCGCTATTTATCCGCTGGCACTTGCTTTATGCCCGATCAGCGGTTCCCACCAGTCATTACGATCGGCTTTATAAATCGATTGACGCAATATTTCAGCATCATCAAGCTGACTACTTTAAACAAAAATTGACCACCATAATGAGTGCCTTGGGAATATGGCTTCGCCATGCTGAATATTTAAGCGATGCCCAGCTCTCATTTAAATGTGCTTATAAATATGCGCAAAGCGATCGCCAACGATTAACACTCACCAACAGTATGGCACTGGTTGCTCGCTCGCAAAACGACTTTGCTAAAGCGCGTGCTTTATACTTAAATAATCTTGATCTCACAACACAATTAACACTTCCTAATGTAACAGCACTTATAAAAAATAATTTGGGCTCTTTAGCACTTGATGAAGGCAATATTGCTAACGCTGAACGCTACTTTAGAAGTGCATTAAGCCTTAACCAAAATATTGATAAACGCGCAGGGCAAATTTCGGCTGGGCTTAATTTATTAATGGTTTTTTTAATTCAAGAACATCAGCTTAACTTTGATCGACTCTATACCCCAACGGCAACGTTGACTCATGCATTCCCCAACAAGTCTAAACAAGCACTGCTAATTTGGCTTGAACTAGGCTACAAAAATTTAACTGGCGAGTTTATAAGTCAAAAAGATAAACATCAGCTTCAAGCTGCATATGAGCAATTAGAAAGCGATAAAATGAAACAGCTAGTAGCACATTATCTAGCTAAAAAACTTGATGTTACTTTAGCACTACCTGAGCCCATTACCGCTAAAGAGTTTACCAGCCCTTGGTTTAACTTAGTAAAGCAATGCAATTGGGAGAAAAGTTTATAGCTTTAAGTCACAAACGTTCAGCTAAGCTTAGTTAGAAGCCTATAAACTAACTTTTATCTACTTTTTTACTTCTAATATAAGTATATAAAACAAGCTACTGAATTGGCTAACAAACGGAATATATAATAAGATAGGCCAGAGAAGATAAAAAATATCATTTTAATTCAATGCCTTACAAAGCCTCTTGACCAATGCTCAGGTTAACTTAATAACCACAAAAATAAAAAAGGCACTGTGAAGTGCCTTTTTATTTACTCAAATCTAATTAATTACAACGCGTTAAATACGTCATCTGTTTTAGCAGCGCAAATGAAGTCATTTTTATGCAGACCTTTAATTGAATGGCTCCACCAAGTCACGGTTACTTTGCCCCATTCGGTTAATAAACCCGGGTGATGCCCTTCGTCTTCAGCCATATCACCTACCTTATTGGTAAACGCAATGGCTTGTTTAAAGTTTTTAAACTTATAAACGCGCTCTAACTGCATAATACCGTCGCGTACTTCTGGCACCCAGTCAGGGATTTTTTTAATTAATTCAGCCAATTCAGCATCAGATACTTTTGGCGCATCTGCATGACAGGCTTCACATTTTTGTGCACTTAATGAAGACATTTTAAATCCTTAGTTTAGCGTTACTTTTTTCAAAAATTAACTAGCTAATTTTTCTTTTGGAGGAAACTTAGGGTCGTGCAAACCAAGTGATTTAGCTTGCTCAACTAAAGTCATTATATCCATTTGAGATATTTCAAACAGATCATGAATCGAATTAATCGTGTAATACAATGGTTGCATAATGTCTATACGGTACGGTGTACGTAGCACATCTAGCACATTCATTGGATTAATCTCTGGTGTATCTGAATACACGTATTGGGTTTCCCCTGGGCTTGATAAAATACCGCCACCGTAAATACGTAATCCTTTTTCAGTTTGCATCAAACCAAACTCAACGGTAAACCAGTACATGCGCGCTAAATAAACGCGGTCTTTTTTCTCTGCCGCGTATCCTAGTTGCCCGTACTTATGGGTAAATTCTGCAAAGTCAGGATTGGTTAGCATGGCACAATGACCAAATATCTCATGAAAAATATCGGGTTCTTGTAAGTAGTCAAATTCTTCACGGCTACGAATGAAGGTAGCTACAGGAAATTGCTTGTTAGCGAGTAACCTAAAAAACTCATCAAAATCGATAAGTGCAGGTACAGGTGCAACCTGCCAGCCTGTGGTTGCTAAAAGTACTTCGTTTAGCTCACTCAGCTGTGGGATACGATCATGAGGCAGATTGATTTTTTTCAATCCTTCCATGTACTCATCACAGGCTTTGCCTTCTATGCACGCAAGTTGGCGTGCTACAAGCTCAGACCAAATTTTATTTTCTTCATCGCTCCAATGTATAACCCCATTTTCATCAGGTGTTTTGGAGGTGTAATTACTTGCTTTAGCCATAAATACCTTCTTTGGGATAAAACCCTAAATCGGTGTCAAAATAACAGCCAAATGCTTGGCTATTCGATGTAGCCATACTATGCAAAAGTGAACAAAAGTTTAATAGCTTGACGCAGATCAATACTTTTGCAGATCATACAGATCGTAAATTTAAAATTACACTAGAGCAAAGATAAAAACACAGCCCATTCTTAATAGCGCTTACAGGAAGAATTCAATGTAACCATTAATTTACACCTCAAGATATTTTAGTAAATGCTTGGTTGAGATCGTTAATAATATCGTTAACATCTTCAAGTCCAACTGATAAACGAATTAAACCATCACTAATTCCAGCTGCTAGTCTTTCTTCGGGAGTGTATGGCGAATGCGTCATTGATGCAGGGTGTTGAATGAGCGTTTCAGCATCGCCTAAGCTAACCGCTAATGTGCACAGTTGCATGCTATTAATAAACTGCTCACCGTCGGTTAAGCTCCCTTTAATTTCAAAGGCAATAACACCGCCAGCCGCTTTCATTTGCTTACCAATATACTTGTAACCCGGGTGAGACTTGAGCCCAGGGTAATACACTTTATTTACTTGCGGATGAGCTTCTAAATACTCAGCAATCGTTTGCGCACTTTGGCAATGGCGTTCAATGCGAATAGCTAAAGTTTTTAAGCCGCGATTTATTAACCACGCATCGTGTGGACTAATAGTGGCACCAATATCTTTAAGCACGGTCATTTTAATCTGTGTAATATGCTCAAGTGAACCACACACAATACCCGCAACAACATCGCCGTGACCATTTAAATACTTGGTCGCGCTATGCATTATAATATCGATACCGTACTGTTTTGGTGACTGCAGCAGCGGGGTTAAAAAAGTATTGTCGACCACACTCAGTAAATGATGCTGTTTAGCCACATCGCCAATAAGTGCTAAATCAATCACTGCCATGGTTGGATTGATTGGTGTTTCTACAAATATCATTTTTGAATTAGGCTTAATGGCAGCGCGCAGTTCACTCTCATTAGTCATATCAACAAAGGTGACTTCAATTCCCCATCGCGGCAACATATGCGCAAAAAAAGCAAAGGTGCAGCCATACAGAGCGCTTGATGCAATTAAATGATCGCCTTGCGATAGGAAGCTTAGTACCGAAGCGGATACCGCACCCATACCTGTTGCCGTGGCGGCGGCGGCCTCACAGCCTTCTAATTGCGCCACTTTTTGCTCAAGTTCAGTCGTGGTAGGGTTACCTAAACGCGTGTAAATATAACCGGGCTCTTCACCTGCAAAGCGGGCAGCACCTTGGGCGGCACTTTCAAAATGAAACGTAGACGTTTGATACAAAGGTGAGGTTAATGCGCCATGCGGATCATTTGCTTTTTGTGGGCCATGGATACATTGGGTATTTTGATGATGCTTGCTCATTGTGTGTTCTCGTTTTTATTATGTGTGTCAATAGCATAAATAAAACGCACCGCACTTAAAATCACAAGCATGCCGGATGCTCAGATGGCTATTTGTGCAAACTTTACCCAAAAAGCTGTACACAAATATTGCCAACGAAGTCTCACTACTTAGTTTCAGCTCCCTTACGGCTCATAATTTTACTCGCAATCCCTTGGACTGTGCCTTTTAACAAGCTACGCTTGTTTTCAAGACGCGGTAAGGGTCGGCTTAATTCCATAGCTTTGTAACCAATACGCGCTGTAAATATACCGGCACTAACACCTTGTGCAGCTCGCCCTGAAAGCTTGCCTAATAATTCAGCACTGAGTGCCGTGGCAGCTAAATCAGAAACGAGCTCTGCACTACCTACAAACATTACTTGCTTAATAAGCATGCGGTAAAGTTTAATGCGGCTGGCATAACCAAAGCCAATGCCATATATGCGGCCTATTTGCTCTATCAATTTAGTGCCACGCCACAGCACAGCCATCATATCCACCAGCGCAATTGGGCTTAGAGCAACTAATAAAGCTGACTCTGTTGCAAAACGGTTTATTAACTTTTTAGCTTGATTGTCTTGCGCTATCAGTAAGCTATTCGCGTACAGAGACATTATTTCTTTGTCACTGTGGTGCGTAGCGACCTGATTTTTAAAGTTTTCGAAATTATCTAATTGCTGATGTTTATTAAGCTTTTCAAGCCAAGGTATCGCCCCGCCTACCTGCTCACTATTGAGCAAACGGTTAGCTTCATGGCGGTGTAGCTGATTACGCTTTAAGCTGCGTAACATTCTATATTCACGCCACAATAAGCGCGATATCAGTAGTACACCGGTTATTACAGCGGTTAAGTACACCCCACCTAAAATAACTGACTGCTGAAACGCCAATACAATTGAAAATGCGAACTCAAGTAATATTAAAACAATAAAGCTCAGTGCAAATAGGCCTTTAAGGGTTTGCCACTTAGACTTTTTATATACAGGCTCAATATCGATTTCAGGTTCAATTAGCTCATCGCTATCTTTGCTAGGCTGCTCACTTTGTCCCTGCTCTACGACTTTAGCCGCTAATAAATCTGGTTCATTTTGCTCAATATTTTGGGCATTAATACGACGCCCAGCTTGAAATTGGTGTGTTGACTCACTCATGTTAACTTATCTCCTAACAAGTACTGCATCACATGGTCTAAGCGAATGTGCTTAAGCTGTTGATCTGGGCTTGGCATAGGTGCAAACGATAAAAACTCAAACCCATGTGCTGGCCACTCACTTTTATTGAGCATTCTGCTCGGCGGCTGAGGAGGCAGGTAAGTTAGCCACTGTTGTTCATTCAATGGCTTGCCATAGATACAGTCGAGTGTTTGCCCCTTATCAACCACTTGGCGAGACACAGTGGCAGCAATTGATGACATCGCCAGTGTTTCTATTTTCACCCCATCAAATTTTAAGTGATTGCTTTGCTCTTTAACTAACGAATCGAGTAACAATGCAAGATCTTTGTGATGCTTCGCACTGATGTGATCGGACTTATTAGCAGCAAATAATATTTTATCAATATTAGGTTTAAACAAGCGTTTAAAAAAACCAGAATCACCATAGCTAAAGTGTGACAATAGCTGATTGATCACTCGACTTTGCTCAGCCAACGTTTCATAACCTTCATTTAATGCACTCAGTACATCCACCAAGACAATTTGACGGTCAAAATGGCGAAAATGCTCATTATAAAAAGGTTTAACGACTTCTTTTACGTAAGCATCGAAACGTTTAATTAAATGCGCTAAGTTAGAACCTGCTACTACATCGTCACTTATTTTTTCAGGACTAATTGGAAAAAATAATAATAATGGTGCACCTTGCAAGTCACCCGGCATTAACATTCGCCCTGGCTGTAACATGGCAAGCTTAGTGTCTTTTTTTAGCCCTACCAACATGGTTTGATAACATTTTGCAATATCAGCCAGTGCGTTTTCATCTACCGGTGCATCTAAATCAAGCTGCTCTATGGATTGCAAAAATTCAGCTGAGCTTTGGTTACGTGGCGTTTGGCTTAGCAATGGATATTGTTGCTCGCACCATTGCTCAAAGCTTTGCGCGAGCATAGGTAGGTCAAGCAACCACTCACCAGGATAGTCAATAATATCTAGGTATAACGTTGATTGCGGTGAGAAATGACCGCGCAGACCCGCGTTGCTTTGATATTTAATCGCCAAACGTAAAGTATTAATTCGCTCGGTAGAAGCAGGCCATGCAGGGTCGCCTTCACTTGGTAGTAAAGCACTTATTGCACGGTTGTAATCAAAAGTGGGAACATTTAATGCCTCTTGCGGCACAATTTTAGTAGCAATGTGGCGGTGTTCACGCATTACATCAAAAAAAGGTAAGTTGTTGTCATTCGCCTGAGAGGTTAAATGCTTAACTAACGCGCTAATAAACGCCGTTTTACCACTGCCGCTCAGCCCTGTTACGGCAAGTTTAACGTGTTGATCTAAACTACGATGCAGGGCTTTTTGTGCTTTGCCTTTAACGCTTTTGAAGGTCTTTTTTGCAAATGATTGGCTCATAAAGTGTTTTGCACCTTAGTTGCCGTCATTGATCGGGCTGCAAACAAGGTGCTTATTAATCCCTTAAAGTTTATTAATTTCACGGCTGACCGTAAACTCGCTTGAAGTAACGTAGCGTTCCATGTTTTGAAGGCGGCTATCTACACGGGTCAATCGCTCTTTTAAGTCTTGAAGCGCACGACGCGGTGGCTCGCCTTTTTGCCATACTTTAAATTTTACTTCTAGCGGATCACCGCCATAGGTTGATTGTGTTTTATTTACAGTACTGGGTTGTTTTTTATCTAAAATAAACCACGCTGCAATATACGCTACCACAAATAATGGGCCACCGGTTAGTAGTACAGCACTAACAAAAATAATGCGAACTAACCATAACTCCATATTAAAGTAGTCACTTAATCCCGCACATACACCGGCAATTTTACCGCGTTGTGGGTCTCTTAATAATTCGCGTTTGGTGTTCATACTTTTTGTCTCCACTGTGGTGACTCTTGATCAAGTAAAGCTTCTAATGTCTCGATTCTATCAGTCATTTTTTCAGCTTTTTGAGCAAGTTCTAATAACTGGTGATGCTCATGTTCACTTAACCCTTGGCTTACCTGCTTTTTGCTTCGGTAGTGTAAAATTAACCACAGTGGCGCAACAAAAATCATAAACAAGATAAAGGGTGCAACTAGTATCTCTGGATCAAACATAATCCTCTCCTGACAATCCGTATTCAATGTTGATGTCAGGGGCACAAGGCCCCTGTTTTATATTTATTTATTTGCGAGTTTCTTTTTAAGTTCAGCTAACTCGTCGTCAATCTTTTCGTTCTTTTGTAAATCAGCAATCTCATCCGCTAACGTTTGTTTACCCAAATCATAAGACTCTATTTGAGATTCTAGCCCATCAATTTTGGTTTCGTAACGTTCAAAACGATTAAGTGCATCATCTACCTTAGAACTATCAAGTGCTTTTTTAACCTCAAGGCGCGACTCAGCCGAGCGTTGACGTAAAATAATCGCTTTTTGACGTGCTTTAGCATCCGCTAGTTTCTCTTGTAGCGTAGTCACTTCTTGCTGTAGTTTCTCGATATGAGATTCTACATGATCAAGTTCACTTTCTACTGCAGCGACTGCATCGGCTGACTTTTGCTTTTCAAGTAAAGCTGAGCGAGCTAAATCATCACGATCTTTGCTCAGTGCTAATTCGGCTTTGTCTTGCCAATCGCTTACTTGAGCTTTTAGTGTATCTACGCGACGTACTAATTCTTTTTTCTCAGCAAGGGTTTTTGCTGACGTAGAGCGTACCTCTACTAATGTATCTTCCATCTCTTGGATAATAAGACGAACCATTTTTTCAGGATCTTCTGCTTTATCTAAAATGGCATTGATATTAGAATTAACAATGTCTGCAAAACGTGAAAAAATTCCCATAACATATACCTCTATTATTTAATCTAAATGTGTCTGCTTTTATTAGTATCAATATGCTTGCCAACTTTTATAATTTTAAAATACCATTTATTTTCAATATGTTAAATGTAAATTACAAATTACTTTTGTTATCCTCCATAATGAAATACACTAACTGTTAGTAAAAATGACTAAGAGTTAGGAAATATGAGTCAATATCGCCAACAGGACAATTTACTTGGCCAATCAGACAGCTTTTTATCGGTGCTTGATCAGGTTTCGCAACTGGCTAACCTAGATAAACCCGTACTTATTATTGGTGAACGTGGTACCGGTAAAGAGCTAATTGCAGCACGTTTACACTTTTTATCCAAACGCTGGGATCAAAGTTACGTCAAGCTTAACTGTGCGGCATTGAACGAAAACCTGCTCGAGAGTGAATTATTTGGTCATGAAAGTGGCGCTTTCACAGGCGCAAGTAAACGCCATGAAGGCCGCTTTGAGCGCGCCAATAGTGGTACCTTGTTCTTAGATGAGTTAGCAAATACCTCTGCCATGGTGCAAGAAAAGCTATTAAGAGTGATTGAGTATGGTGAGTTTGAGCGTGTTGGCGGCAAGCAAACCGTTAAAGTAGACACTCGTTTAGTCTGTGCAACCAATGAAGACTTACCCCATTTAGCACAACAAGGTGAATTTAGAAGTGATTTACTCGATAGACTCGCGTTTGATGTGATCACCTTACCGCCACTGCGTGAACGTCAAGATGACATTATGTTGCTAGCTGAACAGTTTGCGATGAACATGGCACGAGACCTTGAGTGGGAGCTATTTAGTGGCTTTACCCGTAGTGCACAAGAAAGTTTACTCAGTTATGAGTGGCCGGGTAATGTCCGTGAACTTAAAAATGTGGTAGAACGAAGTCTGTATCGCCACGGCAATGAACATATTCCTGTACATAAAATTATTTTAGACCCATTCGAAAGTCGCTTTAGACCTAAAGCCCGCATAAAACATGCACAAGCACCTGCTATAATACAATCTGAACCGACTACTCATGCACAGCCTATAGAAGCGCCTGTAGCATTGAGTTCAAGTACCAAAGAACCTGAGTTTCCATGCGACTTAAAAACGCTCTCTAATGAATTTGAAATTACATTGATAAAAAAAGCATTAGAACATAGCCAATTTAATCAAAAGAAGACTGCAGAAGTACTTGGTTTAACGTATCATCAACTACGTGGTTATTTGAAAAAATACAATTTGCTAGAATAGTAGAGGTTGTGCGGGTGCATAAATTATTACTTGCTTTAATATCATTGAGCTTAGTAGGTTGCATTGATAGTAAAGAAGAAATCTTAGAAGAAAAAAACCAAGGCCTCGTTTATTGCGCCGAGGCTAATCCTGTGTCGTTTAACCCACAAGTCACAACCACAGGGTCGACTATCGATATTATTGCTAACCAGTTATACGACCGGTTAATTAGTATTGACCCCGTGACCGCCGAATTTAAGAGTGAACTTGCCACTGATTGGAAAATCAGTAAAGACGGTAAATCGGTTACCTTCACTTTGCGCAAAGGAGTTAAGTTTCATACCACCTCTTATTTTACTCCTAGCCGTGAATTTAACGCTGATGATGTAATATTTACTTTTAGTCGATTATTCGACGTTTATAATCCTTATCACTTTATTGGCGATGCTAATTACCCTTACTTTCAAAGTGTGGGGATTGACCAGCTAATTCGTAAAATTGTTAGAGTCTCTGATCACCAAGTCCGGTTTGAGTTATTTAACGCCGAAAGCAGCTTTTTAGCCAATATGGCGACCGATTTTGCCGTCGTGCTCTCTAAAGAATATGCCATGGCACTCAAAGCTAATAATCAAGAAAACCTATTTGATCAATACCCGATTGGCACAGGCCCCTATATTTATAAAGAGTACCGACGCGATCATTTAGTGCGCTTTTATAAAAACGCTGATTATTGGAAGCATGAAGTTGCCCTTGAGCAATTGGTGTACGACATTACCCCAAATGGTACCACCCGTATCGCAAAAATATTGACCAAAGAATGTGATGTTACTGCACACCCAAGCAGTGCCCAATTAAGTATCTTAGCGCAACGTGATGATATTAATGTTGAAAGAGAAACTAACTTAAATATTGGTTACTGGGCATTTAATACCGAGCGTCCACCGTTTGATAACCTAAAAGTACGTCAAGCATTAGTTCATGCCATTGATATAGATAAAATAATGCAGGCGGTGTATTACGGTAATGGCTTGCGTGCACAGTCTATTCTTCCGCCTACATCTTGGGCGTTTGAACTACAAAAAAACATGCCTATTTTTGACCCACAGTTGGCAAAAAGGTTATTAACTGAAGCCGGTTTTCCAAAAGGCTTTGATATGAGCATTTGGGCTATGCCGGTAAGCCGTATTTATAACCCCAACGCCCGCAAAATGGCTGAGCTAATGCAAAGTGATTTACGCAAAATTGGCGTTAACGTAAATATTGTTGAATATGAATGGAATACCTTTATTCAACGCATTGGAGAACATCGCCACGACAGTGTGTTATTAGGTTGGGCAGCTGATACGCCTGATCCCGATAACTTTTTTAGCCCATTATTAAGTTGTACTGCGACATTCAGCGGCAAAAACCCCGCAAACTGGTGTAATCCTGAATTTGATTTACTGCTAACCAAAGCGTTAGACACCACAGATTTAAATTTACGTAAACAATATTATGACGCAGCACAGAGTATGATCATCAAACAATTGCCTCTACTGCCAATTGCCCACGGCATGCGTTTTCAAGCAAGTAGTGCAGATGTTGAGGGCATTACCTTAGGGCCATTCGGTGCTATTTCGTTGGCTAACGCGAGGAAAAAATAATGATCTTAGATTATATTTTACGCCGCCTCGGACTGTTATTTTTTATGGTGTTACTACTAAGCATTTTTACCTTTTCGTTGAGTTACTTATTTCCCGGCGATCCACTCAGTAATTTAAGCGGCATACCAGATACTAACTTTACCCAAAATGCGCAGTTAGAAGAAAAGTACTTGTTTAACAGTAACTACTTTATGCAGTACATCGCCTTTGTGGGACGAATTTTACAAGGGGACTGGGGAATGTCATTCGCCTCGGGGGGCAGTGTTTTCGCCCATGTGATTGATTTAATCCCTGCAACGTTAGAGCTAAGTATTTACGCGTTAGTTATCTCGGTGGTAGTGGGTGTGCCTGTCGGTATTTTAGCATCGGCATATAATAAACAATGGCCTGATAAATTTATTAGCTCTACAGCGATGATTGGCTATTCTATGCCAATTTTTTGGCTGGCATTATTATTAATTATGGTTTTTTCGCTCCAACTTGGCTGGTTTCCCATGTCGGGGCGAGTGAGCT
This sequence comes from Pseudoalteromonas sp. S1609, assembly GCF_005887255.1. Lineage (GTDB taxonomy): Bacteria > Pseudomonadota > Gammaproteobacteria > Enterobacterales > Alteromonadaceae > Pseudoalteromonas. Next base: position 122,589 of record NZ_PNDJ01000004.1, read on the forward strand.
TGTTGTATGAGATACCTGCGAGCACAGGGTTTATTTTACTTGATATTTTACTCGCTGATTTTCCTTACAATGGTTTGGCCATGTTAGATGCACTGCATCACCTTACCTTACCCACTATTGTGCTTGCTATGTATCCAACCACGGTATTAGTGCGCTTTACTCGCGAATCGATGTTAAAAGTAATGGATCAAAATTTCATTAAAACGGCTCGTGCCAAAGGGCTTACTCGTGGACAGCTTATTATTCATCACGCCCTAAGAAATGCCTTACTACCGGTTATAAAACAAATAGGTTTGCAGTTTAGTACCTTGATCACCCTAGCGATGATCACTGAAGTTATTTTTTCGTGGCCTGGGATCGGTCGCTGGTTAATAGACAGTATTTATCAACGTGATTATCCCGCCATACAAGGTGGGTTAATGGCCGTCTCTTTATTTATTATTATTGCCACAATTATGGCCGAACTGACCTACACCCTACTCGATCCTCTGTCTCGGAACCAAGCGCATGGCAAAGTTTAACTTATTTTCAGAAGATTCAAATAAATCGCCATTAGCGAGACTCTGGCGAAAGTTTAAAAATAACCACCCTGCACTGGTTGGTTTATGGGTGTTTATTGCCTTTAGCCTGTTAGCGGCTACCGCGCCTTTTCTTGCGCCTTATGGGGTAAATCAACAGCACAGTGATGCACTATTACTGCCTCCCTCGTGGAATGAAATGGGCGATGTGCGGTTTATACTTGGCACCGATGATTTAGGCCGAGATGTGCTGTCTCGTTTAATGAATGGCGCCACATATACGTTCGGGTTATCGGTTGTGGCTGCACTGATCACCACTGTTATTGGTGTGTTGGTAGGTACCTTTGCAGGGATCAGTAAAGGCATACGTTCTAGTTTTTTGAACCACTTACTGGATGTAACGCTGTCAATTCCCTCATTGTTACTGGCCATCATTATTATTGCCATACTCGGCCCTGGATTAATGAATACCGTATGGGCAATTATTTTAGCCTTATTACCCCAGTTTATTCATTCAATTAGAAACCTGATAGTTGACGAACTTGGCAAAGATTATGTTACAGCCTACCGCTTAGATGGCGCCTCTAAATGGCATATTTTATCACGTGGGATTTTTCCTAATGTGTATGAATATATTGTGGTTATTTTTACGATGGCGCTTTCTACTGCTATTTTAGATATTGCAGCGTTAGGGTTTTTAAAACTGGGTGCACAGCCGCCGACTACTGAATGGGGCGCAATTTTAGCAGAGAACTTAGGACTTATATATTTAGCACCCTGGACGGTAGCATTGCCGGGCGTGCTGTTATTTTTAGCGGTTCTTTCAACAAACTTAGTGGGCGATGGACTTCGTAAAGTTTTACAAGCGCGTAAGGCCGATTAGATGCAGTTACTAGATATTCGAAATTTAACCATTGAACTTCAAACTTCCGAAACCGCCATTCGTGCTGTTGATCGCGTAAGCTTTAGTTTAAAAGAAGGTGAAGTACACGCTTTAGTGGGCGAATCAGGCTCTGGCAAAAGCTTAATTGCAAAAGCCATCGTCGGCGTGCTTAATGAGCGTTGGGTGATAACCGCAGATAGAATGCATTGGCGTGGTGTTGACTTAATGCGCTTAACACCAGAACAACGCCGTAAAACGGTTAGCCAAGACATTGCGATGATTTACCAAGACCCCAGTCGATGTCTAGATCCTACTGCTAAAATATTTAACCAAATTGCTGAAACACTGCCTGAAGTGGCTGCTAAAGGGTTTTTCTTAAAACGCAACCGTGAGCGTAAAGACCGTGTTAAAGCCTTAATACATAAAGTAGGTATTAAAAATCATGAAGCGGTGCTTGATAGTTACCCGCATGAGCTCTCTGAGGGCGTATGCCAAAAGGTCATGATAGCCATGGCGATTGCCCGCACACCTAAGTTGTTAATTGCAGATGAGCCAACAACCGCACTAGAAAGCACTACCCGAGCACAGGTGTTTAGGTTATTAAAAAGTTTAAATCAGCTAAAGAACATGTCTATTTTGATGATCTCTCATGAGCTGGAAGAAATTGTTAATTGGTCGCATGGTATTCATGTGTTGTACTGCGGTCAAATGGTTGAAGCAGGTCCAACACACCGTATTTTTAGCCAACCTCGTCATCCGTATACGCAAGCTTTACTAAAAAGCCTGCCCGATTATGAGCATGGCTTAGCCCATAAAGAACCCTTTTATGCGCTTAAAGGCACTATTCCAACATTACAACATTTACCGATTGGTTGTCGACTCGGTCCACGTTGCCCACAAGCACAAAAAGAATGTGTGGTTGCGCCTAAACTTTCAAAGCATCATGGTCATAGCTACGCCTGTCACTTCCCGCTGATCAAGGAAATAAAATAATGCAGCCACTGTTAAAAGTTCAAGCCTTATCAAAAACCTTTAACATGCGAGCGGGTCTATTTAGCCGTAAAAAGTTTGATGTTTTAAAAAACATCTCATTTTGTATTGGTAAAGGTGAAACAATTGCCATTATTGGTGAAACAGGCTCAGGAAAAAGTACCCTGGCTAAATTATTAGTGGGTGCATACAGTGCCGATAGCGGGCAGATATTATTAGAGAATAACACTATAGAAAACAATGGTAATCGTGATGCCCAGTGTCGTTATATCCGAATGATTTTTCAAGACTCCGCCACCTCATTAAACCCAGCAGTGACCATTGCTGAAATGCTCGATGATTGCCTAAAATTCAATACTGATTTTGATAAAACTCAACGTAGTGAAAAAATTGGTAGTACGCTGCTTAAAGTGGGTCTACTGGTCGATCATCAGCAATACTATCCGCATATGTTTAGTGTGGGGCAATTACAGCGTGTAGCGCTCGCTCGCGCGCTTATATTAGATCCTAAGGTTGTTGTACTCGATGAGGCACTTTCATCGCTTGACCCTTCTGTAAGAGCGCAAATAGTAAACCTATTACTTAAACTACAGCTTGAAACTGGATTAACCTATATTTTGATCACCCATCATTTAAGTTTAGTGCGCCATATTAGCGACCAGTTAGTGGTACTCAATAAAGGTGAAATAGTTGAATACGGCGCTACAGAAACTATTTTTCAAAACCCGCAGTCAAAGGTTACCCAGCGCTTATTGAGTTGTTAATGTCTAAAAAAACAAAAAAGGCGCCAATTGGCGCCTTTTTTAATTTAGCTATTACTTATTCAGCTGCTTGAGCTGCTTTTGGTACATTAAGCTCTGCTTGTTGCTTAAGCGATTCAATGAATACCGTATAGTTTTTCTGCGCTTGCGCCATAGTAATGTTTTGCTTCATTTGTGGCTCAATGTTGTCACTCACTGGTGCATCATATACCGCTTTAAGCGCAACAATCGCTGCATCGCCATTATTTAAGTTAACCATATCATATACAGCCGCATCACTAGGATGTGCCATTTTGAATACTTGGGTAACAATAGCAGGCGAAACTGCAAAGCTTTCACGAGTTAGTTGCGACTCTTGACGAACGTTTAGTGATTGCTCAGCAGCCACATCGTTTAAGCTCTTGCCCTCTTTTACTTGTGCAAATAACGTGCGTGCTTTTTCTTTTGCAAGGTCTGATGCCTTTTCATTCATTAAGCGTGTTTTAATTTGCTCACTTACCTCGCTTAATGCTTTCGTTGCCGCAGGTTGGTGCTCATTTACACGCACCACAATCACGTGCTCATTACCAAGCTCAATTACTTCTGAATTGACTTTATCTTCTAGTAGTTCAACTGATGATAAGGCAGTCACAACCGCTGGGTTATTAAGCGGCTCAGGAAGCGCGCTAAGCGCTAGTAAAGAAGTAGATTGTACTTCTACACCCGCCACTTCAGCAGCATCGTCTAAGCGATCAGAGATCTCAAAGGCTAATGCCCCCATTTCAGTTTGCTTCTCGTAAAACGCATCTACTTTTTCAGCTTGCTCAAGTTCAGCACGTAAGTCAGCTTTAACCTCATCGAACGGTTTAACTTGTTGAGTTTGTAGATCAGTTAATTTGATGATGTGATAACCAAACTCAGAGGCAACAACGTCAGAGTAATCACCTTTGTTTTGCAATGCGAACGCTGCATCTTCAAAAGCTGGTTCCATAACATCACGTTCAATCCACTCTAAATCGCCACCCATTTCTGCACTAACAATGTCATCTGACGATGTCTCTGCTAGCTCAGTAAAATCAGCACCAGCGTTAAGCTGGGCAAGTAACGACTCAGCTTTCGCTTTAGCCGCATCATCATCTTCGCTATTGTCGATTAGAATATGCGATACACGACGCTTTTCTGGTTCAACATATTGCGCTTTACTCTGCTCGTAATATGCTTTTACATCGTCTTCGCTTACCGATGCAACATCAATATCATCTGCATTTAGTTCGATGTAATTAACTGAAATTAATTCAGGTGATAAAAATTGACCTGCGTTTAATTCATAGTAATCCGCAACTTCTTGCTCTGTAACTTCAACATCAGCTTGCATTGCTTGTTTATCAATTACTAAATAATCAATGCTTCGTGTTTGCTGTTGCAACGCAATGGCTGATTTAAGCTCATTTGGCAGCGCAAAATCAGTACCCGCAACAGCAGATACTAACTGGCTACGCGTCATATCATCACGCAGGTATTCACGAAATGCGTCAGGTTGAAAATTCATTTGACGAATAACTTGTAAATAACGGTCGTTATTAAACTTGTCGCCAATTTTAAAATAAGGTAGCTCTAAAATTGTTTTACGAACGCTTTCATCACTTACGCGCAAACCAAGCTCGGCAGCTAACTGACTTTGTAATTCTTGTTGTACTAAACGGTCAATCACACCTTGACGGATTTGAGCCATGTAAGTTGGATCAGCTGCTATTTGGGTAAAGTACTCACCAAATTGTTGTTCTAAGCGGCTACGTTCATTTTGAAACGCACGGCTAAATTCTGTTTGGCTAATTTTAATTCCATTTACTTCAGCAACGGGTTGTTCTGTGGTTTGACCTAAGTAACTACCGATCCCAGCTAAGGCAAAAGATAAAATCACCGCGCCTAAAATGACTTTGGCTACCGGCCCTTGCGAACCTTCTCTGATTTTCTCAAGCATTTGTTTATCTCTTTTCTGAGCAAGGTATTTTCTACCTTGTCATATGTAAAAAAAGCGTATCTTACCAGATACGCTTTTTCACTTGAAGTAACTGGCGGTGAAGTAACTTAATTTATCGATTGCAATAATTAAGCGTATCTTTACTCGCCATAACTAAATTGTTTACACAATGATTAGTTTACTGCGTCTTTAAGCGCTTTACCGGCTTTGAAAGCTGGGATGTTAGCTGCAGCAATTTGAATCGTTTCACCAGTTTGTGGGTTACGACCTGCACGAGCAGCACGCTCACGTACAGAGAAAGTACCAAAACCAACAAGTGCAACTGAGTCGCCATCTTTTAGCGCGCCAGATACAGATTCGATGAATGAATCTAGTGCACGACCTGCAGCCGCTTTAGAAATGTCAGCATCAGCTGCGATTTGATCGATTAATTGAGATTTATTCACAATATCATCCTCTTTCATTGTTGTTATCAAGAGCGATTGTTTTTTAAACTAACATCACTGTTTTGAAATTTTTGAGCAATTTTTTTAAAGCTCATATGATTATATTTTTCTTAAGCCTAGGCCCTGCAAGGGCTAGGCTTGAAAACCAGTGCTTAACTTATCATACCGTTTAGATTTGAAAAGCCCCTAAAAGCACTTTTTTTGGCTTTTTTACTGCTTTTTTGGTGTTTCGACTGAAAAACTATCAACTGGATGCACTAAAGCAAGCTTTAATACTTCGTCAATCCACGTAACTGGGTGAATCTCAAGACCCGCCAATACGTTATCAGGTATCTCTTTTAAGTCACGTTCGTTAATTTTAGGGATCACCACCGTTTTAATACCACCTCGGTGAGCCGCTAATAATTTCTCTTTTAAACCACCAATTGGCAGTACTTCACCACGTAGGGTAATCTCACCCGTCATGGCCACATCAGAGCGCACTGGATTACCCGTTAGGCTTGAAACCAAACACGTAACCATTGCGATACCCGCACTTGGACCATCTTTAGGAGTTGCGCCCTCAGGTACATGCACGTGAATATCACGTTTTTCATAAAAGTCGCTATTAATACGTAGCTCATCAGCACGATTACGCACAACGGTCATTGCCGCTTGAATCGACTCTTGCATTACATCGCCTAACGAGCCGGTATAAGTCAATTTGCCTTTACCTGGTACTGCAGCACATTCAATAGTCAGCAAGTCACCGCCTACTTCTGTCCATGCTAAGCCAGTTACTTGGCCTATACGGTCGCCATCTTCTGCTTTACCATAATCAAAACGTTGTACACCTAGGTACTCTTCAAGATTATCTGCATCGATAGTGACTGTTTTGGTGTCTTTTTCCATTAAGATATTTTTAACCGCTTTACGGCATAATTTAGACACTTCACGCTCTAAGCTACGAACGCCCGCTTCACGCGTGTAATATCGAATAATACCGATAATGGCGCTGTCGGCAATTTCAACTTCTTTCTCTTTTAAGCCATTACGCTTAACTTGCTTTGGAATTAAATGTTCTTTAGCTATATTTAATTTTTCGTCTTCGGTATAGCCGGCTAAACGAATAACTTCCATACGGTCCAATAAAGGCCCAGGAATATTAAAGCTATTAGAGGTAGCAACAAACATTACATCAGATAAGTCGTAATCAACTTCTAGGTAATGATCAGCAAAATGGCTGTTTTGCTCAGGGTCGAGTACTTCAAGTAATGCTGATGCAGGGTCGCCACGCATATCTGCTGACATTTTATCAATTTCATCTAACAAGAATAACGGGTTTTTAACGCCCACTTTAGTCATGTTTTGAATCAATTTACCTGGCATAGAGCCAATATAAGTACGACGGTGACCACGTATCTCAGCCTCATCACGTACACCACCCAGTGCCATACGAATGTACTTACGGCCAGTTGAACGCGCAATAGATTGCCCAAGAGAGGTTTTACCTACCCCTGGTGGCCCAACTAAACACAAAATAGGCCCTTTAAGCTTATTAGTACGCTGCTGTACCGCGAGGTATTCAATAATACGCTCTTTAACTTTATCAAGCCCGTAGTGATCGCTATCTAGTATTTTTTGCGCGCCTGCTAAAGCTTTTTTCACTTTAGAGCGTTTTTTCCACGGTACGTTGATTAACGTATCTATGTATGAGCGAACAACACTGGCTTCTGCCGACATCGGCGACATCATTTTAAGTTTGTTGAACTCTGCCGTCGCTTTTTCTTTCGCTTCGCTGGGCATACCTGATTCTTCGATGCGTTTTTTTAGCGCTTCGAATTCATCTGGCACATCGTCAATTTCACCAAGCTCTTTTTGAATCGCTTTCATTTGCTCATTGAGGTAGTACTCACGCTGCGATTTTTCCATCTGCTTTTTAACGCGGGTACGAATTTTTTTCTCAACTTGCAATAAGTCTATTTCACCTTCCATCAACGCCATTAAGTACTCTAAGCGCTCCGTAACGCTTGATATTTCAAGTACCTTTTGTTTTTCAGGCACTTTTAATGGCATATGCGCAGCCATGGTATCAGCAAGACGCGCGGGCTCATCAATACCAGAGACCGAGGTCATCACTTCAGGTGGGATTTTTTTATTTAATTTTACGTAGCCTTCAAACTGGCTTAATGCACTGCGAATAAAAATATCTTGTTCTTGCTCGTTTACTGAATCAGATTCTATAAACTGAGCATTGGCAACAAAGAAATCTTCGTTATCAATAAACTCTTCGATATTTGCACGCTGTGTGCCTTCAACTAATACTTTTACTGTACCATCGGGTAGCTTTAATAATTGAAGTACAGTCGCAATTGTCCCTACACGATAAATATCGTCTTTCTCAGGCTCGTCTACAGTTGCATCTTTTTGTGCAACTAAGAAAATTTGTTTGTCTTTATCCATTGCCGCTTCAAGGCATTTTATTGATTTTTCACGGCCTACAAAAAGCGGGATCACCATGTGTGGATACACCACTACATCGCGCAGTGCTAGCACAGGGATTTCGACTCGATCGTTTCTCTCAAGCGTCATTGTATTTTCTCTTTGCACTTCATTTATTTAAAGATTACTCAAGTATATGGGGATAACCTAATTAAAGTTCAACAATTTTTGCCAACTCGATTAAATTAATTATAAAAAAAGGAGCCATTGGCTCCTTTTTTTTACAACTTGCTCAGAATTTAATCTGCTGCGGCTTGTTCTTGATTACTGCTGTCATAAATCAAGATTGGATCAGACTCACCTTTAATAACGGTTTCATCAACAACCACTTTACTTACGTTATCAATTGAAGGCAGCTCATACATAGTATCAAGCAATACACCTTCTACGATTGAACGCAGGCCACGTGCACCTGTTTTACGCTCCATTGCTTTATGAGCAATAGCACGTAGTGCATCATCACGAAACTCAAGCTCAACGTCTTCCATACCAAACAATACTGAAAATTGCTTAGTAATGGCATTTTTAGGCTCACTTAAAATTTGTACCAATGCAGCTTCATCAAGTTCAGTCAATGTAGCAACAACAGGTAAACGGCCAATAAATTCTGGTATTAAACCATATTTTACTAAATCTTCTGGCTCAACATCTTTAAATGTTTCGCTTAAAGAACGGCTCGCTGACGACTCTTTAACGTTAACGCCAAAGCCAATACCGGTATTTTTGTGGCTACGCTGTTCAATAACTTTGTCAAGACCAGCAAATGCACCACCACAAATAAACAAAATTTTAGAGGTGTCTACTTGCAGGAACTCCTGCTGTGGATGTTTACGTCCACCTTGTGGCGGAACAGAAGCAACGGTACCTTCAATCAGTTTCAGTAAGGCTTGTTGTACACCTTCACCTGATACATCACGGGTGATTGATGGGTTATCTGATTTACGTGAAATTTTGTCAATTTCATCAATGTAAACAATACCACGTTGTGCTTTTTCTACGTCGTAGTCACATTTTTGTAAAAGCTTTTGAATAATGTTTTCAACATCTTCACCCACATAACCGGCTTCGGTTAACGTGGTGGCATCGGCCATTGTAAACGGCACATCTAGCAAACGTGCTAACGTTTCAGCTAGTAGTGTTTTACCACTCCCCGTTGGACCAATTAATAAAATATTACTTTTACCTAGTTCAACGTCTTGTTTAGTTGATTGGTTGCGTAAACGCTTGTAGTGATTGTAAACCGCTACAGACAACACTTTTTTCGCATGCTCTTGGCCAATTACGTAGTCGTCTAAGTGGTTACGAATTTCTTTTGGCACAGGTAATTTGTCAGCGGCATCATGCTTAGGCGCGATGTCTTTAATTTCTTCCCTGATAATATCATTACACAGCTCTACACATTCATCACAAACGTATACTGAAGGTCCTGCAATTAATTTTCGAACTTCATGCTGGCTTTTGCCGCAAAAAGAGCAGTATAACAATTTATTACTTTTGTCGCCGTCTGTAGGAGTGTCAGACATTCAGCTACCTCATTTTATTACGTTGGCCACCAAAGTCTTGGTGGCTATTTTAATACGCTTTAACTATACCAAAATTTAGGCTTTTTCGCATAGTAACTCTCATTAGCAAGCATTACTGCTTGCAGGCATACTTACTTGCTACCGCGATTAGTAAATACTGAGTCAACAATACCGTAATCTACAGCTTGGCTTGCACTCATAAAGTTATCACGGTCTGTATCACGTGAAACAACATCAAGCGGTTGGCCAGTATGCTCAGCCATTAAGCGATTTAATTTGTCTTTAATAGACAGGATTTCTTTCGCGTGTATTTCAAAATCAGATGCTTGACCTTGGAATCCACCTAATGGTTGGTGAATCATTACACGTGAATTAGGTAAACAAAAACGTTTACCCTTAGCACCACCAGATAGTAAAAACGCACCCATGCTAGCCGCTTGGCCCACACAAATAGTACTTACATCAGGTTTGATGAAATTCATTGTATCGTAAATAGCCATTCCCGCAGTGACCGAGCCACCCGGTGAATTGATATATAAGAAGATATCTTTATCTGGGTTCTCTGATTCTAAGAAAAGCATTTGCGCTAAAATCAGATTTGCCATGTTGTCTTCAACTTGGCCCGTTAAAAAGATAATACGCTCTTTTAATAGTCTCGAATAAATATCAAACGAGCGCTCGCCTTTAGCTGTTTGCTCAACAACCATTGGTACTAATGCGTTTAGGGGATCTGTCATACCAGTGTTCATACTTATTTAATTCCTTATGCGCTTATACTTATTCTAAGAAAAGCATAATGATCATTTTTAGCTAATTAAGAACCACAAACTAAAATGGCCCGGGCACACTGCATAAACAGAGTAACACGAGCCATTTAATCGTTAGCGAGCGCTTAAGTCAATGACTTATTATGCACCTTGCTGTGGATTCATGATGTCATCAAATGCTTTTTCAACATCAGTCACAGTTGCTTTAGCTAAAATAGCTTCAACAGCTTGCTCTTCCATTGCTACATTACGCATTTGTTGCATTAGTTGATCATTTGCTTTGTAGTATTCTACTACTTCAGTTGGATCTTCGTATGCAGATGCTACAGTAGCGATAAGTGCTTCAACTTTAGCGTCATCAACTTTGATGTCGTTTGCTTTGATCACTTCGCCTAATAATAGGCCAGTTTTAACTCGTGTAACTGCTTGCTCATGGAACAATTCAGCTGGAAGCTCAGGCATATTTTGACCGTTACCACCAAAACGTTGAGCAGCTTGCTCACGTAAAGCGTCAACTTCTTGGTCGATTAATGCTTTAGGCACTTCAACTTCGTTTTGCTCTAAAAGACCTTTGATTGCTTGGTCTTTTACGTTAGCTTTAACCGCTTGGTCTAGCTCACGTGTCATGTTCTTTTTAACTTCTTCTTTAAGCGCGTCTACGCCGCCTTCGGCAACACCGAATTTAGTTGCAAACTCATCGCTTAATTCAGGTAATTCTTGCGCTTCAACTTTTTTCACTGTGATAGTGAATTGAGCCGCTTTACCTTTTAAATTTTCAGCGTGGTAATCTTCAGGGAAGTTTACGTCAGCAACAACTTCTTCGCCTGCTTTTTTGCCTACGATGTTGTCTTCAAAACCTGGGATCATACGACCTTGGCCAAGTTCTAATGGGAAATCTTCAGCTTTACCGCCTTCGAATTCTTCACCATCGATAGTACCAACGAAATCAACCGTTACACGGTCGTTTGCGCCAGCAGCTGCATCAACGTCAGCCCAAGAAGCGTGTTGCTTACGAAGTGTCTCTAGCATGTTTGCTAAATCTTCGTCAGTTACTTCTACCGCTGGTTTTTCAACAGCAATTTTCTCTAAACCTTGAACTTCAACTTCAGGGTAAACTTCAAATGTTGCTGAGAATTCTAAATCTTTACCTGCTTCAAGTGCTTTTGGTGCAAATGTAGGTGCGCCAGCAGGGTTAATTTTTTCAGCAACAATTGCTTCAATGTAATTACGTTGCATTACTTCGCCAGCAACTTCTTGACGAACAGCTGGTCCGAAACGCTTGTTGATTACTGATACTGGTACTTTACCAGCACGGAAACCGTCGATACGCTGCGTTTTTGACAGTTGTTGTAAGCGTTTTTTTACTTCGGTCTCAACGTTCTCTGCAGGAACGGTGATGGTCAGACGGCGCTCAAGGCCTTGAGTCGTCTCAACAGAAACTTGCATGATTTACCTCAATATTCAATTTTGGCGACTTTTCGCCTTCATTACAAACAAAGTAATCTATAGGCGTCTTGATAAAATTCAAGCCTTAGAGCTTAAAAAAATCCGTCGCTACCAGGAGATACCATTGCTGCTCTGCCCTAGGGCACTATATTTTTAAACAAATAGACGCGGCATTATAACCTAATATTCATGATAGTCGAGTGTGGGGGGCAATTATTTGGGGTAGATCAGCGCAGATAACGACTAAGCGAATAAAAAACAGGCTAATTGAATTATATAGAATATATAGGAGCAAAAAGAATAGAGTTATTTTAAATAAAAATAGAGATTTAGAATATAGAACTTAAGGGGAAATGGTCGGCGATGCAGGGAGGAGGAGCACCCGGCAGAACGCCAGACACATTGAGCGATAGCGTAGGGCGCGTAGGGCGGGAATACATATTTGTGGGGGGGGGTGGGGGGGGGGGGGCGGGGGCGGGGGGGGGGGGGGGGGGG